>JBCDIP010000178.1:0-6453 GCA_038748855.1 Pseudomonadota bacterium | reverse complement strand
GCCGGTCCAGGCCGGGTGGGTGTCCGGGTCAATGTCGAGGGTCAGCGTATCGCCTTCGGAGCCGGAGGTTGAGCGGGTCTGGAAGGTGGTCCCATTGGTCAGGGCAACCGTAATGGTGTGGTAGTCAGGATGGGTATCTTTTTTCATCGGATATCTCGCAAATTCTTGCAACACCAGCTATGGCTGGTCCGGGGATTGCCCCGGATGTGTTGGCGGGCCATATACAGGACCTGACAAGCTGTGGCAAGGCTCGATCGCGCCGCAACGCGCGCGATCGTAAAGAAAGTGATAGGGGTGTCGACCGACGTGTCTCAGGAAGAGCGCTCACAAACCGCTGCAAGCACAGATCATCTGTCTTTGGAAGATCAGGCCGAGCGGCGCCCGAAAGGCAAATCGCTGCGCCCTCTCTTGCGCCTTCTGCCGTTCGTGCTGCGCTACAAAGCGGCGATGGTTCTGGCTTTTATCGCGCTTACGGTGGCTGCCGCGGTGACCCTGGCTGTCCCCATTGCCATTCGGCGGGTGATCGACGAAGGCTTCTCGCGCGACAATGCCTCCATGGTGGACAACTACTTCCTGGCCATGATGGCGGTGGTGTTCGCCCTGGCGGTGGCGAGTTCTGCGCGGTTTTACCTGGTGACCTGGCTGGGTGAGCGGGTGGTGGTGGATCTGAGGACCGCCGTCTTTGAACATCTCACGTTATTGTCCCAGTCGTTTTACGAGATCACGCGCACCGGCGAAGTGCTCTCGCGGCTCACCGCCGACACCACACAGATCAAATCGGCCTTCGGCGTTTCGGCCTCCATTGCCTTGCGCAATCTATTCTTGCTGGTGGGGGCTGTGGTCATGATGTTTTTGACCAGCGTGGAGCTGTCCGGCCTGGTGCTGCTGGCGATCCCGGCCATTGTTCTGCCTCTGGTGCTGTTTGGCCGCTGGGTGCGCCGGCTGTCGCGCAATGCGCAGGACACGCTGGCCAGCACCGCTGCCATGGCTTCAGAAAACCTTCTGGCCATCTCAACGGTTCAGGCGTTTACGGCTGAGAAGTTTGCCCGTACCGAGTTCAACGAGGCCTCAGAGCTGTCTTTCGTGGCCGCAAGGAGCCGGACGCTCGCGCGTTCAGTGCTGACTGCCACGATCATCTTTGTGGCCATGGGGGCCATTGTGGGGGTCCTGTGGTATGGCGCCCAGAACGTGATGAGCGGCACCATGACCGGCGGGGTGCTGACCCAGTTCGTGCTCTACGCCACCTTTGCTGCAGGCGCCATGAGCGCGCTGTCGCAAGTTTGGGGCGAGGTGCAGCTGGCGGCCGGAGCGGCGGAGCGCTTGGCGGAGCTTCTGGAGACCGATCCCGTGATCGCTCCCCCGGCTACCCCAACGAAGCTACCTGAGCCTTCAACAGGCGAACTCGCCTTTCAGGATGTAACATTTACCTACCCCACCCGACCGGACCAAGCGGCCTTGAGCGGGCTAACCCTGACCGTCAAGCCGGGCGAGACGGTCGCGATCGTAGGCCCGTCCTGGGCGGGCAAGAGCACCCTCTTCAACTTGCTTTTGCGGTTCTATGATCCGGACAGTGGCCGGGTTCTCGTGGATGGTGTGGATGTAAAGGCAGCCGACCCGGTGGCGGTGCGCGAGCGCATGGCGCTGGTGCCGCAGGACACGGTGATCTTTTCGTCCTCCGTTGGGGAGAACATCGGCTACGGCAAACCGGACGCGGCTCAACACGAGATCGAAGAAGCCGCCGATGCCGCGCTGGCCCACGGCTTCGTTAAGGCCATGCCGGAAGGCTATGCGACCCGTGTGGGCGAGCGGGGCATGACCCTTTCCGGCGGCCAGCGCCAACGGATTGCCATTGCCCGGGCGATCCTGCGCGATGCCCCGATCCTGCTGTTGGACGAGGCCACGAGCGCGCTCGACGCGGAAGCGGAAACCAAGGTTCAAAAGGCGCTCGACCATCTGATGAAGGGGCGTACCACCCTCGTGATCGCCCACCGGCTCTCCACCGTGCGCAATGCGGACCGCATTCTGGTGCTGGATGAGGGCAAGGTGGTGGATGAAGGCAGTCACGATGAGCTGGTGAAGAAGGGCGGCCTTTATGCGCGGCTCGCCAGCCTGCAGCTGATGGACCGTGGAGAGGATCAGCCTGAGCCTGCTGCGGAGTTAGAGGCCGAAGCAGGCTAGGGCCTGGAGCGTATTAGGTGGGCGCGCGTGCCTGCCCAACGCGCATAAATCGTCACCCCCGCGAACGCGGGGACCCAGGGTGGCTGGGCTCCGAGAGCCGTGGCTTTGGGTCCCGGATATTTTGCTGCGCAAAATTCCGGGATGACGACATGACTGCATGGCTTAGAGGCTCCTCACATTCGCAAGGACGCGGACTGCTTGCGCCCCACAAGCTGCCACGCCGGCAACGTGCCGTAGCCTTTAACTTCCACATCGCCCAGAGCCGCGAAACGGTAGGTCTCCTTCAGCAGCTCATAGGTTGCCTGGCTGGTTTGAATGAGCCCGGGTTGGCCATGGCTTTCCATGCGGCTGGCCGTGTTGACGGTTTCGCCCCAAAGATCATAGGCGAACTTGTTGAGCCCGATCACACCAGCCACCACGGGCCCGGAGTTAAGGCCGATGCGGAGCTTTAAGGGGTGGCGGCTGTCCGCGTTCAAACGATCTACCGCTTCAACCATTTCTAGGGCCACATCGGCAATATGCTCTGCGTGCCGTTCATCCGGCGCCGGCAGGCCGCTTACCGCCATGTAGGCATCGCCAATGGTCTTGATCTTCTCCACCCCATGGCGGGCGGTGATGCGGTCGAACTCGCTGAAGAGGGTGTTCAGCAGCAAGACCAGTTCGCCTGGTTCCATCTTGCGGGAGAGCTCGGTGAAACCCACAAGATCGGCAAACAGGATACTCACATGCTCGTAGCGGTCGACGATGGTTTCAGCCTGCTGGCCAAGCTCTGTTGACGAGAGGCGTTCGGCAATCGGCTTTGGCAGAATGTTTAGGAGCAGAACCTCAGCCCTCTTGTTGGCTTCCTTCAGAGCGCTCGCCCCGCCGTGGCTCAAAAGGTAGAGGATGGCCATGGTGCTGAAATAGCTGATCAGTTCGATGGTGCGGAAGCGATACTTGTCTGGCGCATGGAACAGCCAACCTTCCGGATTGAACGGGGTCACGCTCCAGGGATGGGCAGACCGGGGGAGAAAAGGGTCGACCAACAGGATCAACGCCAGGACGGCGAGGCACAGGCCGAAATAGGTCCGCGATTTGCGAGGGCCCAAAAAGGTCACTGCAGCGATTGGGATCAAGATGATGAAATAGAGATCCCCGTCGCGGTTGCCGTGCACCAGGTAATAGGCCGCAAGAATGGGCAGGGCAATGGCGACCAGGGTTGCGAAGGCCCAAGGGAGGATCTTCGTGCGATAAAGGACACCCAAGCTGACAAGGCAGCCAAGCGTGGCGGCAAGATCAATCGTGTGTTCAATCACGCTTCGATCCTGGGCCGCGAAGAACACCAGGCTATAAGCCATGATCGCAATCATGGTGGCGGTGAAGATGGTTTTGAAGCGTCTGAGCTGGGCATCATCGCCCGGGTCAACACCGAGGCTCAGGACCGGCTCAAGCCGGGTCCAGATTGTGCGCCACGGTGTCATTTCCCACCGGCCAGGGCGCGCAGTTCCTCAAGCAGGCTTGCGTCCAGTGTGATGGCGTCCCCATCCTGTTTGGCCGCCACGCGGGCGCGGCCGCGCTCGCCAGGCAGGGTGATCGGCTGGCCCGGCACTTCCGGGCGGCCTTCACGGATGCGCGCGCACATGCGGTCGACCGCGGACAGATAAGCGTCCCGTCCGATCATCTTCTCCGGATCGATGGCAATGAAGGCAGTGCCGCGGTTTGAGGCTTGATCTTCATCACCCACAACACCGGCGCCGGTGAGCGGCGCCGTCATGATCTCCAGCATGAGGGCCAGTCCCGCCGCCTTGTAGCCGTTAAAGACCCGCATGGCGCCGGCCAGGGCCTGGTTCGGATCGTTGGTTGGGTTGCCGTCAGGGTCGAACGCGGCGCCGTCCGGGATCGCCAAACCCTGACGCGCGGCAGTGACGATCTCAAAGAAGGTGATGGCTGACGTGGCCATATCCAGCACGATGGGTTCGCCGCTGGTGGGGGCGGCTATGGCGATGGGGTTGGTGCCGAACACCGGGTCAATGCCGCCAGCCATGGCCATCACCTTGGGCGAGCCGCACATGACAATGCCGATCAGACCGTCCTTGGCCATCTGCTCGGCGTAGCAGCCGATGGCGCCGGTTGAGGTGGAGACGTTCCAGGTGCCCGCCATTCCGATACCCGAAGCTTTGGCGAGTTTTGATGCTTCTTGTGCGGCGCGCGTTGCCACCACCATCCCCACATTTTGATTGCCGTTGATGCGGACCATGCCGGGCGCTTTTTGCTCCACTTCAATCTCACCAGCGCCCGGCACCGGGGAGACAACGCCTTCCACGATCTTCACCAGGCCTTGGGAGTTGTCGCGCAGCTCAGCGTAGAGCAGCACGGTCTTGATGGTGGCCGCATGGTCATCGCTGAGGCCGGTGGCTTTCAGGGCATCGAAGGCCAGCATGTCCAGCTCGTCCAGGCTGATCGATATGGTGGCGCGCGCTGCGGCCATCAGGCGGGTTCCTTTATCGCCGGGTCATAATGGGCGAAGGCGCCCTTGTTGCGCCCCAGAACATATTCAGCCGCCTCCACGGGCGGGAACTGGGCCGCATCGGCCGCGCCCAGATCGCGGGGGTCCACCACGGCTCTGGGGCTTGGATCATAGAACATGGCGATGGAATAACGCCCCTCGCGCGATTGATTGCGCACCCTGTGCCGGGTGGAGGGCAGCCGGTTGTTGGACCACCGCTCCAGAAGATCGCCGATGTTGATCACCAGCGTGCCCGGCAGGGGCGGAGCGGGGATCCACTCATCGGTCTTGGCGAGCACCTCCAGTCCGGCGGTCTTCTGCAGGAGCAGGGTGATGCATCCGAAATCGGAATGCGGCGCAACGCCGAACTGGTCTTCGGGCGCATCCTCCGGGAGCGCGGGATAGTGGATGAGCTGGCCGCGCAGCATGGGGCGTTCGTAGCGTGTGGTGAAGAAGTGTCGCTCTGCGCCCAAAGATACGGCGAAAGCCTGCAACAGAAGATCGCCCGTTTTGCCCACGGCCTCGGCATAAGTCAGAACATGGTCGCGGAAGCCGGGCGGGTTCTGCGGCCATTCATTGGGGCCGCACAATGGGATGCCGGCCTGAACGTCGGGATCATCCGCGGGTAGGTCCCGGCCCCAGAAGAACACCTCTTTCATATCGGTGCGCGCCGCGCCGCGCATGCGGGCTTCACCTGGGCCTAAATAGCCCCTGTTGTGCTGGTTGATGGCGATCTGGCGTTTCTCTGCGTCTGTCTGGGCGAAGAAGGTACGGGATGTTTCTCTTAGAGTGGTGATCACCTCATCGGGGATGGTGTGGCCGCGCACATAGAAAAAGCCACTGAGGGCGCAGGCCGATGAGATCTCATCTGCAACATGCGCGAAGGCTTGATCGTCGCCGGTCTTGAGCGGTGAGATATCGATCACGGGAAGGGTTTGCTGCATTGCCGGGTCTCCTTCAGGCCCGCTACTATGCCTCTAAAGCCGCCGCGCTGAAAGCTCTAGCCCCATGAGAGAGTTCCATGATCACCTTCTATGGCCGCAAATCGTCGGACAATGTGCAAAAGACCCTTTGGATGCTGCTGGAGACGGGCCAGCCTCACCAGCATATTGAGCTGGGCGGAAAGTTCGGCGGGCTTGAGGATCCGGAGTTCCTGACGCTGAACCCTCACGGGCGCGTGCCGGTGCTGGTGGATGACGATGTGGTGGTCTGGGAAAGCACAGCCATCATCCGCTATTTGGCCGCGGCCTATTCGCCCGGCGCGATCTGGCCGGAGGAGGCTGGCGCCCGGGCCGGGGTGGACAAGTGGATGGACTGGGCCCAGAGCCGGCTTTACCCGGAGGCCAACCGGTTGTTCTGGCGGCTCATCCGCACGCCGGAAGCTGATCAGAATGCGGAGAAGATTGCGGCAGGTCTTGAGGCTCTGAACGCGCATCTGGGGATGGTTGACGATCAGCTTGCCGGCCGGGCTTATCTGTGCGGCGGCCAACTCACCATGGCCGACATTATCGCGGGCGCGACGCTCTATCGGTACTATGAGATGCCGATTGAGCGGCCGGTTTTGCAGAACGTGGCGCGATGGTATGAGACCCTCTCCCAGCGCCCCGCTTACCGGCAGGCGGTGATGGTTCCGTTTGATGAGCTTAAGGGACGTCTGGCGTTTTAGTGAAGCGAGCCGCTCACGATTTCGATGTCAGTTTCCGGTTGGTGCTCCGCAAACGCAGGATCAAGGAGCGGATCAGGTCTATCGCCTCTTCGGGATTGCTGGTGAGCAGCTCCAGCACCTCTTC
>JBCDIP010000177.1:0-6454 GCA_038748855.1 Pseudomonadota bacterium | reverse complement strand
TCCTTCAGGTCGAGATAGACATGACCCGAGGCAGGGCGCGAGACCCGGCCAAGCTCGCCGCGGATGCGCACGTAGCCGAACGTGTCCTCAACCGTGCGCTTTAAGGCAAAGGAGATCTCGCTGACGGAATATTCCACCACATTGGGCCGCGGAGGGGCTTCGTCTTCCGCCTCATCGAAGGGCCAGCCTAGGGTGTCGTCGCTTGCCACCATTTTTGCTCGATCGCTCTTTTGGTGTGTCTACGCTTCCGTGTAGCGGACAGCCCGGCAATCTGTCCACCCAGATGCAGGGCTTATGCCCGGCCCTTACGTCTCCGGCTGAGGCGCAATCGCCAGCTTGATGGAAATGAGGATCATGCCCAGCGCCACGATCTTCTGCCAGGTCACAGGATCTCCCAGGAGCACAACGGCAGACAAAACCCCCACCACAGGCGCCAGAAGCGAGGTGATGGCCGCCACGGAAGCCGATAGACGGCCCACCAGGGCGGTCCACAGGGCGTAGCAGATCACCATGGGGCCAAGGGCATGATAGAGCAGCGTGGCCAGCACCGGCGTGCTCGGCAGGCTCTGCTGCCACGGAGGTTCGAAGATCAACACCAGCGGCCAGATGAAGACGGTGGAGGCCACAAAGAACCAGACGGTGAGCGAGAGCGAGGACAGCTGCCATTCGCGCGCTTTTAAGGCCACGTTGCCAAGCGCCCAGGAGAGCGCGGCGATCAGCATGACGGCCGGGCCCACCGGATCGGAGATGAGCGCACTGAGGTCTTCTGAGGCCAAGACCACGAGCCCGCCCATACCCACAGCGAGCGCGATGAGACGCGCCCGGCTCAAACGCTCGCCCAGGAACACAGCCGCAAAGCCCGCCGTCATGGCGGGCATGGTGTAGGCGATGATAGCGGCCTTCGAGGTTTCGGTGAGCATCTGGCCTAAGGCGGTGAGCACATTGAAGCCACAGATCACCAGAAGGCCTGTGAAGATCATTGGCAGGATTTCGCCCGGCACAGGCTTCAGGCGCTCCCCCCTGCCCCAGGCGATCATGGCCAAGCAGACAGCTGCAACGGGAAAGGCCACCGCCCGGATGGTCATGGGCGGCATTTCGGTGAGCATAAACTTCACCGCCGGCCAGTTCAGACCCCATAAGAGGCCAATCAACACCACCGTCAGAAGGGGCGTGCCTTTGGCCTCCGGTGCCAAACGTTCAGACCTTCCCGTAGAGCGATGAGAGCGCTTGGCGCTGCTGGCCCGCCTCATCGAAGTTGGCAGGATCAAGCCAGGCCTCATGGGCCGCCCTCACTGCGGGCCAGTCCTTATCGATAACTGCGAACCAGGCGGTGTCACGGTTGCGCCCGTTATAGTGGGTCGCCTGGCGGAAAATGCCCTCATAGGTGAAACCCAGGCGCTCGGCCGCCCGCCGGGATGGGGCATTGAGCGCATCGCACTTCCATTCATAGCGACGGTAGCCCAGGTCAAAGGCATTCTTCATTTTCAGATGCATCACTTCGGTGGCCATGGACGTGCGCTGGAGAAGCGGTGAAAGGCGAATGTGGCCCACTTCAATGGACGCCTCAACCGGTTTGATGCGCAGGTAGGAGCCAAGGCCGATGGTTTTACCCGCCTTTCTGTCCACATAGGCCCAGAATTGAGGATCGTCTTTCGTGCATGTGGTGTCCAGCCAGGAGCGGTAGGCCTCAAGCGTCTCGAACGGTCCATACGGCAGATAGGTCCAGCCGGCGCCGGTCGCGTCCAACAGGTTCGCCTCGTGCAGGTCCGCGGCGTGGCGCGCCGGATCCAGCGGCTCTACCCGCACCTTCGGGCCCTCCATGGGCTCACGCGGCGGATAGGGGGGGCTCTGCCAGCCTTCCGGCAGCGCATCTCCAATGGGTTGGCCTAGTTCGTTTTGACGGGGCATGTCTTTCTCCAGTCGCGTCAGCTAAAGCTGCGAGGCCTTAGGCCAGATTTGGCCTTTCAAAAATATCCAAAAGGGCCAATCACAGCCATACCACTTTTTCCCTCCGCAACAGGTTGTGCATATCCCGTTGCATCGCCTTTGCCGGAATGATTTATGAGCAGGCACGAGAACGAAGGGAGGCCCGCGAATGAACATCCTGGTGATCGGCTCCGGCGGCCGGGAGCATGCCTTGTGTTGGGCCATTGCCAAGAGCCCTTTGTGTGATCGGCTGATCTGTGCGCCGGGTAATGGGGGCATTGCAGATGTAGCCGAATGCATGGCTCTGGATATCTCCGACCATGATGCGGTGATCGCTCTTTGCCAGAGCAACGAAATCGACTTTGTGGTGGTGGGCCCGGAAGTGCCTCTGGTGGCCGGCCTTGCCGACGATCTGACCGCCGCAGGCTTCAAGACCTTTGGCCCATCCACAGCCGCTGCGCAGCTTGAAGGCTCTAAGGGGTTCACCAAGGATCTCTGCGCCAAGCACAACATCCCCACCGCCGCTTATGCCCGTTTCTCTGAAGCCGAACCGGCCAAGACCTACGCACGCGAACAATCGGCCCCTCTGGTGATCAAGGCTGATGGGCTGGCTGCCGGCAAAGGTGTGGTGATCGCCCAGAGCCTGGATGAAGCGTGCGAGACGATCGACGACATCTTCGGCGGCGCGTTTGGGGACGCAGGGGCCGAAGTTGTGGTGGAAGAGTTTCTGGTCGGCGAAGAGGCCAGTTTCTTTGCCCTCGTGGACGGCAAGACCGCCCTGCCCCTCGCCACCGCGCAAGACCACAAGCAGGTGGGCGACGGCGACACCGGGCCGAACACAGGCGGCATGGGCGCTTATTCGCCGGCACCTGTGATGAGCGAAGCGCTCTGCCAGCGCACCATGGATGAGATCATCTCGCCCACCGTGGCCGCCATGGCAGAGGCGGGTATGCCATTCCGCGGCGTGCTGTTTGCCGGCCTGATGATCACCGACAAGGGTCCGCAACTGATCGAATACAATGTGCGCTTCGGGGATCCGGAATGTCAGGTGCTCATGGTGCGCCTGAAGGATGACCTGGTGACCCTGCTCCTGGCTTCCGCTGACGGCCAGCTGGACCATGTGTCTGCCCGCTGGAGCGATAGTGCGGCCCTGACCGTGGTGATGGCGGCCAAGGGCTATCCGGGCTCCTATGAGAAGAACACGGAAATCGGTAACCTGGCAGAGGCCGGCGCCGCGGAGACCGTGGAGATCTTCCACGCGGGAACAGGACGCTCTGAAAACGGCGCGTGCCTGGCGACCGGCGGGCGGGTGCTCAACGTTACTGGTACCGGCGCAAGCGTCGCGCAGGCCCAGGCTGAAGCCTATGCGGCGGTGGACAAGGTGAACTGGCCGGACGGCTTCTGCCGCCGTGATATTGGCTGGCGGGCCGTGGCACGCGAAACAACATGAACACTGCTCATTAAAGTCTTTGCGTTCCGGCGTTGACAAGGTAAGGTCTCCCGCATCATGAGCCAGGACAGCCGCCAAGCCGCCTATGAAGGCACCAAGCCAGTCGCCGATGCGTTGAGCTTCGATGAGCGCAAGCTGGAGGCGTATCTCATCGATCATATTGAAGGTTTCGCCGGGCCCATCCAGGTGGAGCAGTTCAAGGGCGGGCAGTCCAATCCCACCTACAAGATCTCCGCCGGCTCCGGCGCCTATGTGCTGCGCCGCAAGCCGCCGGGCAAACTGTTGCCGTCGGCCCATGCGGTGGACCGGGAGTTTAAGGTGATCTCGGCGCTCCATGCACAAGGCTTCCCTGTGGCCAGGCCCCATTTGTTGTGCGACGACGACGATGTAGTCGGCACCATGTTCTATGTGATGGATTTCGTGGACGGACGGGTCATCTGGAACCCGCATGTGCCGGATGTTTCGCCTGAAGAACGCGCAGCCATCTTCGATGAGCTCAACGCCACCATCGCCCGGCTCCACAGCATTGATGTGCAGGCGTCCGGATTGTCGGATTTCGGCCGCCCGGAAGGCTATGTGGAACGACAGATCAAGCGTTGGTCGGAGCAGTATGTAGCCTCGATCGACAGTGAGATTGAGGAAATGAACAATCTCATCGCCTGGCTGCCCGGCGCCTGCCCGCCAGATAATCCGCCCACGATCGTGCATGGGGATTTCCGTCTGGACAATGCCATCCTGCACCCTACTGAACCGCGCATCCTGGCGGTTCTGGATTGGGAGCTGTGCACGAGGGGCGATCCGATTGCCGACTTCACCTACCACATGATGCAATGGCGCATGCCCACGTCAGACGGGGTGGCGGGTGTCGGCTCCCTGGTGGGGCACGATCTGAAGGCTCTGGGCATTCCGGACATTGAGGACTACGCCGCCCGCTACTGCGAACGCACCGGGCGCGACCATATCCCCAATTTCGACTTCTACTTTGCCTATAACTTCTTCCGCCTGGCTGCGATCTATCAGGGCATTGTGGGCCGGGTGCGCGACGGCACCGCCGCCAATCCCAATGCGGCCGCCATGGAAGCATTGGTCGGACCCATCTCCAAAGTGGCCTGGGACTACGCCAAGAGGGCTGGTGCATGAGCGCACCGCGCATTGGGCTTGCGCTCGGCGGCGGAGCAGCCCGCGGCATAGCCCACATTCCCATCATGGAAGCCTTTGACGAACTGGGCCTGAAACCGGCGCGCATTGCCGGCACCAGCTTTGGCGCCCTGGTTGGCGCTGCATACGCCTCAGGACTGACAGGCAAGGAGATCCGCGAGCACACCGTCTCTGTCCTGGGCAACCGCATTGAGACGGCGCGGCGGCTTTTTGCCAGCAAGGATCTGAATGTGTGGGATCTGTTCGATGTGAAGTCCTTCGGCAATGTGATGATTGAAGGCTCCAAATTGGCCGATCTGGTGTTGCCCAAGAAGACGGTCGGTCATGTGGATGAAACGCATATCCCCCTTTCCATCATCGCAACCGATCTCACCACCCAGGAAGAGGTGGTGATCACCAGCGGGGATATGCGCGCCGCCGTGGCCGCCAGTATGGCGATCCCAGGGCTCATTCAAGCCCCCAAGCATCAAGGGCGCATGCTGGTGGACGGCGCCATGAGCAACCCGGTACCGTTTGAGCGCGTGACCGAGGATACCGATCTTATCGTAGCGATAGACGTCACCGGCGGGCGCTTGAGCGAAGAAGAGCATGAAGCCGCCTCCAACCTTCAGCGCGCGTTTCGCTCAATCTATGTGATGCAGCATCACATCACCCGCCTGCGCCGCGAGAAGGTGGACCCGGAGATCTATATCTATCCCCCCGTTGACCAGTTCCGGGCCGGAGAATTCTTCAAGGCCCGCGATATCATGGCGGCCGCGCGTCCGGCAAAGGATGAGCTGAAGCGTGCCCTTGAGGGTGCAGTAAGAGCGCTCGAGGGGTAAGAAATTCCGCGTCCTTGCGGAAGCGAGGGCCCATAGCTCACACCCTTCCTTTGGCTGAGAAGGTCCTCGCGTTCGCAAGGACGCGGGGGAATTAACGCCGCTCATTGAAGAATGCGCGCAGCAGCTGAGAAGACGCCGTCTCCTGCAAGCCGCCATAGACCTCAGGCGCATGGTGGCACGTGGGGTGACTGAAGATACGCGGACCATGATCCACGCCGCCGGCTTTGGGATCTTCGGCGCCATAGTAAAGCCGCCGGATCCGCGCCAGAGAGATCGCGCCGGCGCACATGGGGCACGGCTCAAGCGTTACATAGAGATCACAGCCGATCAGCCGCTCTGAGCCCAGCTGCCGGGCCGCTTGGCGGATCACCAACATCTCCGCATGGGCGCTTGGGTCAGCCAGTTCCAGCACACGGTTGCCGTCGCGCGCCAGCACTGTGCCGTCCGGGCCAACCAGCACCGCCCCCACAGGCACCTCAGCGCGCGCCCCAGCGGCCTTTGCCTCTCCCAGCGCCATATCCATAAACTCAGACATGGCCCGCCTCATGCGCTTAAGCAGTGGACAAGGTCAAGGGCTTTGCTATGAGAGGGCATGACTGAGGACGCCACACAAACAAAAGGCGAGCGCATCGCCAAGCGGATTGCTCGAGCCGGGATCTGCTCACGGCGCGATGCAGAGCGCATGATCGAGGCCGGCCGGGTGAAGCTGAACGGCAAGGTGCTGAACACGCCGGCCGTGCTGGTCACCGGCAAAGACAAGATCCAGGTGGACGGCGCGCCCTTGCCTGAGGTCGACACCACGCGGCTGTGGCGCTATCACAAACCGTCGGGTCTGGTTACCAGCCACAAAGACCCTGAGGGCCGCCCCACCGTGTTTCAGAAGCTGCCGCCGGAGCTGCCGCGTCTCATCTCCATTGGCCGGCTTGATCTCAGCACCGAAGGCTTGCTGCTCCTGACCAACGACGGCGCTCTGGCAAGAGAGCTCGAACTACCGGCCACAGGTTGGGTGCGCCGCTACCGGGTGCGCGCCCATGGGAAGATTGAGCAGCCCGCACTCGATCAGCTCAAGAAGGGCATCGAGATCGACGGGGTGCGCTAC
>JBCDIP010000176.1:0-6468 GCA_038748855.1 Pseudomonadota bacterium | reverse complement strand
TGCGCAAGACGCAGGAAGTGCCGTCTGGTCATAATATCTCTGATTATGTGACTAGGCGGATAATGGCACCGTCGCATGATGGTGAGTTCGTTCCCGTCTCAATTCTCTACCACAAGGACACAAAGCTGGACGGCTCCGCCCCCTGCCATCTTTACGGCTACGGCGCCTATGGCGCGGCCATGCCCGCGGCCTTCTCCACCACCGTGCTTTCCATCGTTGACCGTGGGTTTGTGCACGCTAT
Source organism: Pseudomonadota bacterium (assembly GCA_038748855.1). Taxonomy (GTDB): domain Bacteria; phylum Pseudomonadota; class Alphaproteobacteria; order Rhizobiales; family CAJQND01; genus JAAEUE01. The sequence goes on along the minus strand of JBCDIP010000176.1, from coordinate 6,227 downwards.
TGCCCATGTGCGCGGCGGCAAGGAGCGCGGCTACCGCTGGTATAAGGCGGGCCGGCTGGAGCATAAAGAAAACACGTTCAAGGATTTCATCGCCGCCGGCCGGGCGCTGTGTTCGGACGAATACAAGTTCACCTCACCCGGGAAGATTGTTGCCCGAGGCGGCAGCGCCGGCGGCATGTTGATGGGTGCTGTGGCCAACATGGCGCCGGAGCTTTTTGGCGGCATCATTGCCCAGGTGCCGTTTGTGGATGTGCTCGCCACTATGCTGGACGACAGCCTGCCGCTGACCCCGCCGGAGTGGAACGAATGGGGCAACCCGATTGCCTCAGCTGAAGCCTATAAGTGCATCGCCGCCTATTCGCCTTACGACAACGTGGAGGCCAAGGCCTATCCGCCGATCTTCATCACCGCCGGGCTCACCGACCCACGGGTGACCTATTGGGAACCAGCGAAATGGTGCGCCAAGCTGAGAGCTTTGAAGACCGACGATAACCTGTTGCTTTTAAAGACCAATATGGATGCCGGCCACGGCGGGGCGTCGGGCAGGTTCGACAGTTTGAAGGAAACTGCCGAAGCCTACGCCTTTGCCATTGAGGTTGTTGAGGGGACGTAAGGCCCCCTACCCCGCAGCGTCGAAGATCTCTGCCTTAGCGGTGCGCTCGCGGCGGACGATGAGCTTGTTGAGGGCGCTCACATAGGCCTTGGCGCTTGCCACCATGGTGTCGGTATCCGCACCGCGGCCCGTCACCGTCTTGCCGTTCTCTTCCAGCTTAACCGAAACCTCAGCTTGCGCATCAGTTCCCGCCGTCACGGCTGAGACCTGGTAGAGCTTCAGGGTGGCCTTATGGTCCACCATAGCCTTAATGGCATTGAACGTGGCATCCACCGGCCCGTCGCCGGAGGCCTCTTTGGTCTGGTGCTCACCGTCAATACTCAGTGTCATGGTCGCCCGCTGGGGACCGCCCGTGCCGGCGATCACCGTTAAGGCCACCACCTGGATGCCATCATGAGCATGAGCCCGCTGGTCATCCACCAGGGCCTCAATGTCCTCGTCGTACACATGCTTCTTCTTGTCGGCCAGATCCTTGAAGCGCACGAATGCGTCCTGGAACTCGTTGTCGGACATGTCGTAGCCCAAGTCTTTGAGTTTCTCCTTGAACGCATGCCGCCCAGAGTGCTTGCCCATGACCAGGGAGGTTTCCTTCACGCCCACGCTTTCCGGCGTCATGATCTCAAAGGTGTTGGCGCTCTTCAGCATGCCATCTTGGTGAATGCCGCTTTCGTGGGCAAAGGCGTTCTGGCCGACGATGGCCTTGTTGAACTGCACCGGGAAACCGGCTGCAGTTGCCACCATGCGGCTCACCTTCATGAGCTGGGTGGTGTCCACATTCGTGTAATAGGGCAGCTTGTCACCGCGGGTGGCAATCGCCATAACGATCTCTTCTAGCGCCGCGTTCCCTGCGCGCTCACCCAAGCCGTTGATCGTGCACTCAATCTGCCGGCAGCCTGCTTCCAAACCGGCCAGAGAGTTGGCCACCGCCAGGCCCAAATCATTGTGGCAGTGGGTGGAAAAGCGCACCTTGTCCGCTTCTTGCACGTTCTCGCGCACGTAGCGGAACATCTCATAATACTCCTCAGCCACGTTGTAACCCACCGTGTCCGGCAGGTTGATGGTGGTGGCACCGGACTTGATGGCCACGTCCACGCAGCGGGCCAAATACTCATGGCTTGTGCGGGTGGCGTCCATGGCGGACCATTCTACGTCGTCAGTCAAGTTGCGCGCTTGGGTCACCGTCGCGGCGATGATTTCCAGCACCTCCTCTTCGCTTTTGCGCATCTGGTGTTCCAGGTGGATGGGCGAGGTGGAGACGAAGGTGTGGATGCGCGGGCGCTTGGCGTGCTTCACGGCTTCGCCGGCGCGGGCAATGTCGCCTGGGATGGCGCGGGCCAAACCGGCGATCACAGCGTTTTTGGTGTTCTTGGCAATCTCGCTCACCGCCTCGAAATCGCCTTCGGAGGCGATCGGGAAGCCGGCCTCGATAATGTCGACGCCCATCTCGTCCAGAGTTGCGGCGATTTCCATTTTTTCATCGAACGACATGGTGGCGCCAGGCGATTGTTCGCCGTCGCGCAAGGTGGTGTCGAAGATGACCACTTGATCTTTGTCGGAGTTGCTCATCGGAATTAGATCCTTATCGTCTTTGCGGGTGCCAAGCGGTTTTCAGAGTTAAGGAGCCGGCACGCCAGGGTTATGGCTTGGTTCGGTTTTATGATCCCCTAAACACCCGGCCACCAATGGGCCCAGCCAGTGTTCAGGGGCTGATAAGGAGGAGGCCAAGGCCGAGCGGCAACAGACCAAGCAGACCGCCGATAAGGGCGGTTTGGACAGAGCAAGGTTTGGTCTTTGCGGCGGAACGCATGTTGGGGTGTACCCTACGGGTTCGGTCTTTGACTGAAATCGCTTTTACCCCGATTGACGCAGCTTGGCAATAACCACGTTCCAGCGGCGATTTCCTTAGCAGGACGCTATTGTGTTCTGCGCACTTGTTCGGAATGCTGGTTAGGCAATCAACCAGCACACACAAGGCGCTTAGAGGGAGAAGCAACATGATGATTTCGGATTTGCCCCACATGATGAGGCGGTCGGGCTGGACGGTGCAGAGCGTGGTTGATCCGGCCTACGCGAAGCTCGGCGGCCTGGTTCGAACCGAAGGCGCCATCAAAAGGGGCTCCTTTTGCTACTTCGGTGTTCCGTTTGAAGGCCTGCTGATCAATGAAATCGGTGGCAAAGGCGGGCCAGACGCCATTCGCGGCGCTTTGTCGAAACTTCGGCCCTACAGTGTTGATCTGGACTTGGATTTTACCGAAACCAACGGCTTCATGGATCTGGGCGACGTTGAGGTTGAGTATCTCGACTATGACATCACGTTCGAGCGCACCGAGAAGGTTATGTCAAAGCTGCTGGCTCAAGGCGGCATCCCCGTTGCGGCCGGGGGCAGTCACAGCATTACCGAAGCCACCTTGAGAGCATTCTCCGAACATTATGGCAAAAACGTTGGCGTGGTGTGGTTCGACGGGCATCCCGACTTTATGCCTGACTATAAGGGCGATCGCCACTATTGCGGGTGCCCCTTGAGACGCCTTGTGGAGGGCGGTCATGTGAAGCCGGAGAATGTCGCTTTTCTGGGCCTTAGAGGATTTGCGAACGCCGGCGGCGAAATCCGCGAAGCGCGGGAGATGGGTGTCACGTTCTACACCATGGAGCAGTTTTACGACAAAGGCCTCAACCAGTGCATCGACGAGGCCATTGAGATCGCAACGCGCGGCACCGACGCCTTCTACATCACCTTCGACATTGATGCGATGGACCATACGTTTGCTCCCGGAACGCAATATCCGGGCCCGGGTGGCTTTCAGCCGTTTGAGGTCATGCGCTTCGTGCGTCGCCTCGGCATGGCTGGCGCAGCGGGGATGGACGTGGTCGAGTACGCCCCCCTGATTGATCCGGCGAAGAACACCGGGAACATGCTCGCCACCTTGTTGTGCGAATACATGGCGGGGAAAGCCCATGCCATGCAGTCTGCAAAGACCTAGCCGCAGAAGCGCCGGGTTCCGCGTTTCGCCAAGAGATCCAAGTGGGCACTCGAACGCGTAACATCATCAGATGAACAAGACCGAGGTTACGCACTCAATGCAGGCAAATTGGTTTGGTCAGCGCAGTCTCCGGCTTTGGATCGGTGTATCGATGTTGATTTCTGTCACAATGTCAGCCGCCAACGCTCAATCCGGTACCGACACCATGCTCATCGACGATTTCTCCAACAGCTCCCTCACCTCTCAGCTCGGCACACAATGGCGAGGTGTGAGTGACAATGTGATGGGTGGGATTTCTGAAGCAACAATTGCCCACAAGGCCGATGGGAAGCAGGCGTGCCTGCGCCTGAGCGGGCAGGTCAGGCTGGAAAACAATGGCGGGTTTGTCCAGGCAGCGCTCAATCTCATGCGCGATGGCAGCAGCTTTGACGCTTCAGGTTTCGCCGGCATCAGATTGACCGTGCAGGGGAATGACGAGCGCTACTCGCTTCATCTGCGCACCGCAGACAATTCCCGCCCGTGGCAGTCCTACCGCGCTCATTTCGTGGCGAAGGCGGAGCCACAAACCCTTGAAATTCCGTTCTCTGAGTTCGAGCCTTACCGGATTGAAACCCCGCTAGACGTCGCGAAGTTGCGGCGCATAGGACTGGTGGCGATTGGCCGGCGGTTTCAGGCGGATCTGCACATCTGTCAGCTCGCATTCTACAAGTGAACCCGGCTAAATGGTCTTCAGCCCCAGCCGCTCATCGCCTTCACTTCCATGAACTCTTCAATGCCCCATTTGCCGCCCTCGCGCCCATTGCCTGATGCTTTCACTCCACCGAAGGGGCAGCCGGCACCGCGTGATTGGCCATTCATCTCCACCGTGCCCGACCTTAGGCGAAGCGCAACCCTGTTCCGCTTCTCAGGGTCTTCAGATTGCACATAGTTCGACAATCCGTACGGCGTGTCGTTTGCAATTTCGATCGCTTCTTCTTCAGTATCAAACGGTATGAGCGTGAGCACCGGCCCGAAGATCTCTTCGCGCGCGATCTGCATCTCGTTCGAGACATCGGCGAAGACAGTGGCACGGCTATAGTAACCGCGGTTGACCCCGTCCGGCCGGCCAGGCCCACCGGCCACCAGACGCGCACCTTCGGAGATGCCCTCCTCAATCAGGCGCTGGATATGGTCAAACTGGACCTCGCTCACCACCGGTCCCATGGTCCAGTCCACATCGCCGCTCTTGGCATGCGTCATCTTATCGGCGGCGCGGGCCGCCTCCTCGACCGCTTGTTCGTAGCGGGGGCGTTCCACAAGCATCCGCGATGGGCAAGAACAGGACTGGCCTGTATTGTTGAAGCAATGCAGCGCCCCTCGGGTTACAGCCTCCTCATCTGCGTCCGCGAAGACAATGTTGGCCCCCTTCCCGCCAAGTTCGAGGCTGACCCGTTTGAGCGTGTCGGCCGCGTTCTTTGAGATCGCAATGCCTGCGCGCGTTGACCCGGTGAAGGAAATCATCTGCACGTCTTCGTGCACGCTCAGCTGTGTGCCAACACCCGGCCCGTCTCCATTCACCAGATTGAAAACGCCCGGCGGGGTCCCTGCCTCATGCATGATCTCCGCAAACAGCATGGAGGAGAGCGGCGCGATCTCTGAAGGCTTCAAGATTGACGTGCACCCTGCCAGGAGCGCTGGGATCGCCTTCAGGGCCACTTGGTTCATAGGCCAATTCCAAGGCGTGATCAGGCCGCAGACGCCGATGGGCTCGTATCGAACCTGTGTGGTTGGAGCCTGGGGGCCCAGAGGATGCTGCAGTTCAAATGTCTCAGCGGCACGGATGAAGCTTTCAATGTGCGACGAGCCCAGAGGGGTTTGCTGCTCACGCGCCAGATCGATGGGCGCACCCATTTCCAGACTGATGGCTTCACTCATGTCTTCCGCGCGCGCATTGTAGCATTCTAGAATGCGCTGCGTCAGTTCAAGGCGCTCTGCGAGAGTGGTGGTGGCCCAGGTTTGCAAGGCACGTTTGGCCGCAGCAACAGCCGCATCTGTGTCCGCCTGCCCGCCCAGGGCAATGATTGCACAGGTCTCCTCGGTTGAGGGATCAAGGACGTTGAAGTCCGTTCCGGCCACCGGGTCCACCCAGGCGCCGTTGATGTAAAATTTGCGGTTCTCAATCATGCCAGCTCCTGGAATTGGATCTCTGTGCGCAAAGTCTGGAAAGTCGGGTCCGTGAAGGAGGCTTGCGGCGCGTTCTACACTGAACGGACTTGCGACGAAACACCGAGATCACGAACAAAGGAGAGCGACCGTGGGCTTTGAGGGAGCGTGAGAAGGATCAGTCGGGTGAAGGCTTCAGGCTTTTTTTGGGAACCGCTCGGACCAGCAGATGATCTGCTGGACACTTGCGTCCAGCAGATCATCCCCCCTCTGGTGCCGACCCCACACTCAAGCCGCTCTTACGTTCGCCCAGATGCCCCTGGAGGTGTTAAGTCTTGTCTTGTTGTTGTTTAAGGGTGCGCAGCTCAATGCGCGCCATGTTGAGCAAGTACTCAAGAAATTGGAAACGACGGCTGCTTGCCAGCGCACATGCATCCTCAATCAAATCGTCAAGCCGATCGAGATCATGCTGCTTGCGAACTTCATCTGCG
>JBCDIP010000175.1:0-6469 GCA_038748855.1 Pseudomonadota bacterium | reverse complement strand
GTTTGGCAACGCTTCGGCCATCGCGAGCGCGGGCTACCGCTATGCCGACTACCGCGAGTTTAGCGTCGGCGATACCGAAGAGATGCGCAACAGCCACGGTCTCACCCTGAGCCTTGAAATGTCTCACATGCTGACCGACTATTTTGCGGTCTTTGGCAAGGCCCGTGGCTCGCTTCAGGCAGCCCGGCGGGGATTGGACTTTGGCGCGCCGATTACTCACTTGTTCTTCACAACTGCGGAAATCCAACTGGGCGCCGAGGCGAACCTTTGGATGTTTGAGAATGGTGCCCGGGTGTTTCTGCGCGGCGCCGTTGAGGGCCAGGCTTGGTCGGGCGGTGTGATCGGCGATGCAGACAGTGAGGATCTCGGCCTGTTTGGCGGCACTGTCCTGGCCGGAGTGGATGTTCCGTTGGGTCCTGAAGGCACCGCACGCGGATTGACCACTGCCGGGCTCAATACCTCCACCGCACAATCGCAGGGTGAGGCAGGGGCGTTCATTGCCGGTGAAGCGGTGGTGCTGACGCCTTACCAATCCGAAGGCGAAGCGCCTGGGTTTGATGCTGAAGTCGCACCGCGTGTGATCGCCGGCATTGAGGGTGAGGATGGCCTGGGCATCCGGTTCCGCTGGTTTGATTGGTCCGCGCTCAATCCGAACAATGTGGGCGTGCCGGAACGTATCGAACGACTGTCCTTGGAAACCATCGACGTGGAGCTGACCCAATCGTTCTCCCACGGCAACCTGTCCGGGGTGGCAAGCGCCGGGTATCGCTACGCCGATTATCGGGAGTTCGGCTTTACAGATGCTGATGAGATGCGCAACAGCAACGGCCTGGTGGTGGGCCTGGAGTTGGCCCATCTTCTCACCGACGACATCCTGCTGTTCGGCAAAGGCCGCTATTCGATGCAGTATGCTTCCAGGGGCACTGAGACCGGGACGTCCAGATCAAACTTGTTCTTCACCACGGCCGAGATCCAGCTGGGCGCAGAGGCAACCCTCTGGCGCTTTGAGGGGGGCGGACGTGTGTACGTGCGCGGCGCCGCGGAGGCCCAAAGCTGGAGCGGTGGAACGATCGGCGATGGCGATCAGGAAGATCTAGGGCTCTTTGGCGGCACCGTGTTGGCCGGCCTCCATGTGCCATTGGCGCAGGGCGAGGGCGAAGCTGCCGCAAGCGCCAGCCTCTTGGCAGCAGATGGAGACAGCAGCATTCGCACCTATCTGGAAGGTGAGGCAGTGGTGTTGAGGCCGTTTGAATCGGAAGGTGAAACGCCCGGATTTGACTTTGAGCCCGCAGCCAGGGTTGTGGCCGGCCTTGAGGGTGAGGACGGGCTGGGTCTGAGGGCAAGGTGGTTCCAGTGGGACCAATTTGAGCGCAACAATCTGGGAGGCGGCGCTTTGATCGCCAGCGTGGACGTTGAAACCGTCGACGTGGAGCTGACCAAGAAGATAGACCTGGGCAGCGTGACGGCCGTGGCCAGCGGTGGCTACCGCTATGCCGATTACCGGGAGTTCAGCAATGGCACCCCCGATCAGATGCGCAACAGCAACGGCTTGGTGGTTGGCCTTGAGCTGACCCACATGTTCAATGACTATCTCTCCATCTTCGGCAAGGGCCGCGCGTCCATGCAGTTCGCCTCCAGGGGTTCGGACAATGGTGATCCCATCTCGGATGTGTTCTTCACCACGACGGAAGTGCAGGTGGGTGCTGAGGCGACGCTCTGGACATTCGGCGAAGGCGGGCGCGTCTACGTGCGCGGCGCGGGAGAAGGCCAAGGCTGGAGCGGCGGTGTAATCGGCGATGGTGACAGCGAGGACCTGGCCTTGTTCGGCGGCTCGTTCCTGGCGGGCGTTTACTTCCCGCTCTGACCGGTTACTGGATCAAGATCGCCCGGAAATCATTGACATTGGTGTGGGTCGGGCCTGAGACCACCAGATCACCGAGCTTCAGAAAATAGGCATGGGCATCGTTGTCGGCCAGCATGGCGGCGGTGTCCATCCCGGCAGTTGTCGCCCGGGCGAGGGTCGTGGGATCAATGATAGCGCCTGCATTGTCCATGGCGCCGTCGATCCCGTCCGTATCGCAGGCCAGCGCATGAATGCCCTCTGCCCCGTTCAGCTCAAGCGCCATCCCCATAAGGTATTCCGTGTTGGGCCCGCCCTTGCCGGAGCCGGCGATGGTTACGGTGCATTCGCCGCCGGAGATGATAAGCGTAGGGCCATCGTTGCCGCCAGCGATCTCCAGGGCCATGCGCGCGTGTTCAGCGCCAACCTCCCGCGCTTCTCCCTCCACAAGGTCGCCAAGCTCGATCACCCTTACACCAGCCTCTTCCGCCACCACCTTCGCTGCGGCGAGGGATTGAGAGGGAGCGGCGATCACATGGTTCTCCACATCCGCCAGGCGCGCATCGCCCGGCTTCGGGGTCTCTGAGGCAGGCGAGGCGAGATAGTCCGTTATGGCCGCCGGCACCTCCAGCGCGTACTTGGCGATGATGTCCAAAGCTTCCTGGCGCGTGGATGGATCAACAACCGTGGGGCCTGAGGCGATCACGGATGCATCATCGCCGGGCACATCTGAGATCATCAGAGCCACGCGCCGGGCGGGATAAGCCTGTGCGGCGAGCCGTCCGCCCTTGATGGCGGAGAGGTGTTTGCGCACGCAATTGATCTCGCCAATATGTGCACCGCACGCCAGGAGCGCTTTGTTTACCGCCTGCTTGTCCTCCAGGGAGACGCCCTCTGCCGGCGCGGTCATCAAGGCGGAACCCCCGCCGGAGATGAGGAACAGCACCAGGTCATCTTCGCTCAGACCCTGCACGATCTGGTTCACCCTTTGCGCTGCGGCGAACCCGGCGGCATCGGGCACCGGGTGTGAGGCTTCCACCACTTCAACCTGCTCCGTGGGCAGCCCATGGCCGTAGCGGGTGATCACCAGCCCCTCCAGCGGCCCCTCCCAATTGGCTTCAACCGCCTGCACCATAGCAGTCCCTGCCTTGCCGGCGCCGGCCACAATGGTGCGGCCCTTAGGGGGCGCTGGCAGGAAGCCGGGTACCCGCAAACGGGGTTGGGCAGCATCAACCGCGACATCAAAGAGCTTGCGCAAAAAGGATTTTGGGTCTTCGGTCATTCTCTCAATTCGCTCAAGCTTCCTATCAGGGCACACCAGGACTATGGCACAGACCAATCGCAGCCGGGTCTTCTACCGGGACCTCAAAACCGAATACGCCACCGTCGGCACCGGAGCAGGCGCCTATATCACAGACAAGACGGGAAAACAGTATCTTGATGCCTCGGGCGGCGCGGCGGTGTCGTGCCTCGGCCACGGTCATCCGCGCATTATTGCCGCCATCAAGGCCCAGCTCGACCAGATGGCGTTTGCCCACACCGGCTTCTTCACCAACGAAGCGGCCGAAGAACTGGCCGAGATCCTCAGCGACAAGGCGCCGGGTGGGGCTTGGCGGGTCTATTTCCTCTCCGGTGGGTCTGAGGCCAATGAAGCGGCGTTGAAGCTTGCCCGGCAAATCCACGTGGAGCGCGGTCAGACCGGACGCGACACCTTCCTGGCGCGGCGCATGAGCTATCACGGCAACACGCTCGGCGCGCTCTCAGTTTCCGGCAACTTGGCGCGGCGGGCAACGTTCCAGCCGGTGCTCTTGCCCAATGTGCGCCATGCCGAACCGTGCTTCGCCTTCCGCCACCGCGAAGAGGGCGAGGGCGATGAAGCCTATGGCCTGAGGGCGGCAGGCACTCTGGCGAACCACATTGAAGACTTGGGCGAGGGAAGGGCCGTGTGCTTTATCTCCGAAACGGTCGTGGGCGCCACCCTGGGGGCGGTGCCGCCGGTGCCGGGTTACTTCAAGGAGATCCGGCGGATATGCGATGAGAGCGGCGCGCTGATGATCCTGGATGAGGTGATGAGCGGTATGGGCCGCACCGGAACTCTGTTCGCCTGCGAGCAGGACGGCGTGGTGCCCGACATGATTACCCTCGCCAAGGGCCTCGGTGCCGGCTACCAGCCCATCGGCGCGGTCATGGTGCGCGAGGAGCTGGCAGAGATAATTGAAACCGGCAGCGGGTTCTTCCAGCACGGCCACACTTATGTGGGCCATCCCACCGCCTGCGCCGCCGGCCTGGAGGTGCAGAAAGTGTTTGAGGACGAGCAGCTGGTGGCCAGAAGCGCGGCCATGGGCGTGAAGCTGCGCACGGTGTTGCAGGCGAAGTTCGCCAACCACCCACACGTGGGCGATATTCGCGGCCGCGGCCTCTTCATGGGGCTGGAGCTGGTGGAGAATCGGGAGACCAACGCGCCGTTTGAGCCTTCTCGCGGGGTTGGGGGCAAGGTCCGCCCCCATGCGCTGGAGAACGGCCTGGTGTGCTATCCGGGCTCCGGCACTATTGACGGCATCAAAGGCGACCACGTGATGCTGGCGCCGCCCTTTATCATCACCGATGCCCAGCTGGAGGAGCTCGCTGACAAGCTCGGCCGCTCGATCGATCAGGCGGTTGCTGGTTGAAGCCAAGCTCCGCGTCCTTGCGCAAGCGAGGACGCGGAGCAAGCGATCTGTACGCTCAGATCTATGGGCCCTCGCGTTCGCAAGGGCGCGGCGAAAACGTCTACGCAGCCGCAGCCGTTGCCGGCTCTTCCTCACGCCGGCGTCTCAGCTGCAACAGCACCACCAGGCCGAGCAGCAAGAGGGCGGGGAGGTAGAACACCTCCTTGGGCATCCTGTCGGCTTCCTTCTTGATTTCCGAGATCACCACCGGAGCATCGCCGTAATAGTCGAAGCTCTTACCGATCTTCTCAAAGAATGGTGTTTGCGGCAGGGGCTCTTCCACCTTGGTCACGCCGTCTTCCACGACCACCATCAGGCCGGCGGCCTCCAGGCGTTTCGCCGGATCGTCCCCGGTTGCGCCCAGGGGCACTTGCAACGTGGTGGATTCCATGTCGCCCGTGTCAAAGTCCGGTCCTTGCACCACAACCGTCATGATGCCGTCGGCCGGTGTGCCCCCCACAACCTCCATGATCTGGGCCGGTGCGATGTTCTCAAACGGCGGTATCCAGCGGTCGAGCCAGAAACCTGGCCTGAAGAGTGTGAACGCCACGAGCAGCAGTATGGCCGATTCCCACATCTTGTTGCGGGTCAGGAACCAGCTCTGCGTGGCCGAGGCAAATAACATCATGGCAATGGTCGCGACGATGAAGACAAAGATGGCTTTCAACGGTCCCACGTCGATCAGCAACAACTCTGTGTTGAAGATGAAGAGGAACGGCAACAGCGCGGTGCGGATGTCATAGGCAAAGCCCTGAAGACCCGTCTTGATGGGGTCTCCGCCCGATATGGCCGCCGCCGCAAAGGCGGCAAGCCCCACGGGCGGCGTATCATCCGCCAAGATGCCGAAGTAGAACACGAACAGGTGCACCGCGATGATCGGCACGATCAGGCCGCTCTTGGCCCCCAGCGCCACAATCACCGGCGCCATCAGTGAGGACACAACGATATAGTTCGCCGTGGTGGGCAGGCCCATGCCGAGGATGAGGCTCATCACCGCCACCAGGATCAGCATCAAAAGCAAGCTGCCACCAGAGAGGAATTCAACAAACTCGCCGATCACCTGATGCGCGCCGGTCAGAGAGATCGACCCGATGATGATGCCGGCCGCGCCCGTGGCGATGCCGATGGAGATCATGTTGCGCGAGCCGGAAATCATGCCTTCCACCCACTCCGCAACGCCTAGCTTGAAGCCCGCGATCACATCGGTCTCGCCGCGCATGATCGCTTTCAGGGGCCGGTGGGTGATCGCCACGATGGTCATGGCCACCACTGCCCAGAACGCCGCCAGCGACGGCGACAAACGCTCAGGCGTGGGCAGGATGCACCAGATCAAAATGACGATGGGCAGAATGTAGTAGAGCCCGGTGATGGCCGTCGCGCCCGCTTTGGGCAGCTCAGTGATTGGGGCATCCGGCGGATCCACCACCAGATCCGGCACCCGCGAGGCGAACCACAAGAGCACCAGATAGGCGATGGCTGAGATCACCGCCACGGTGAGGAACGACATATCAGGCGCCGCGGCCTTCACCACGGCCAGGATCTGATAGACGATCCACAGGAGAAGCGCGGTGCCAATGGCGCCCGTCAGGACGCCCAGCATTTTCTGCGCCAAGGTGCGCTCTGACGGCGGCTTGGGCAGGCCCTGCAGGCCAAGCTTCATGGCCTCAAGGTGCACGATGTAAACCAGCGCGATGTAGCTCACCAGCGCCGGCACAAGGGCGTGTTTCAGGATGTCCGTATAGGCGATGCCTGTGAACTCGGCGATCAGGAAGGCCGCGGCCCCCATCACCGGCGGCGTCAGCTGGCCGTTGGTGGACGAGGCCACCTCAACCGCGCCCGCCTTCTCTGGCGAGAAGCCCGTGCGCTTCATCAGCGGAATGGTGAAGGTCCCCGTGGTCACCGTGTTGGCGATGGAGGAGCC
>JBCDIP010000174.1:0-6470 GCA_038748855.1 Pseudomonadota bacterium | reverse complement strand
GCCGCCCGGACTGTCCTCCACATTGAAGTGAGGCAGGCGCTCCTTGATCTCGCCCGGTGTGAGCACATGGATCTCAAGGCCAAAATTCTTGGCCATGGACGCGCCGCGCATGAACTCTTCCATGCGGGCGTCGTTCTTGGCGATGGAGATGGAGCCGTTCTGCTTAAAGCCTGTCGCCTGGCCGGTTTCTTCCTCCAGGCCGTGCATCAGCTCAGAGGTGTATTTGGCGAGCTCGGTCATGTTGCGGGTGGCCCGCAGTTGCCCCACCAGCCCGGCCGCATGCCAGGTGGTGCCGCTGGTGAGCATCTTGCGTTCCAGAAGGACCACATTTGTGATGCCGATCTTGGTCAGATGGTAGGCAATTGAACAGCCGATAACACCGCCGCCGATGATGGCGACATCTGCGTTGGCAGGAAGTTGCTTAGCCATTGCGCGCGCTCCGCAAACAGAAGTTGAACCGGCGCGAACATATCACTGATCGCCCCCGTGCGTAGAACCAAATCTCACCCGTCGAAAGGTTCACCTTTTCACCTCAGGTGAGGTACACCTCACCCGATCCAGAAGCCATCTCCCCGGCGGGTCAGGCGGCCTGTGGAGGGGGAGGGGAAGTGCGCTGTGCAGATGAGGGTGGAGGTATCGCAAAACTGTCCGAAGATCTTGCGCCGCGTGCGGCCGGCCAAGGGGGAGTCGTAGTCGGAGAACATGCCCAGTTCCGGGTAGAGCGTTTGCAGAGGCGTGTGGACCATGTCACCGGTGATCAGCGCATCTTCGCCGGGCTTGCCCACCTGAACGCAGAAATGATCGATCGTGTGCCCAGGCGAGGGGATGAGCTGCACCAGGTCGTTGAGCCAGTGATCGCTCTTCACGATCTCCGCCTTTTTGGCATCCAGAATGGGAAAGACCGAATCCACCATCCACGGGCAGAGCTCGGGGTCCTCGTTGCATTTGTCCGTCCAGAACTCCAGCTCGCGCTCGGCGAAGACATACTTTGCATTTGGAAAGGTGGGCACCCAGCGGCCATTCTCTAGCCTGGTGTTCCAGCCCACATGGTCTGTGTGAAGGTGCGTGCACATCACGTAATCGATCTCTTCGAACGTGACGCCGGCGGCCTTGAAGTTCCGCTCGTACTGCTTGCTCTCGGTCATGTGCCACATGGGCCGGATCGGACGGTGCTTGTGATTGCCCACACAGCTGTCAATCAGGATGGTGTGGTGGGGCGTGCGGATCAGATAGCTTTGGACGCACAGAACGAACTTCTGGGTTTGAGGATCAAGATAAACCGGCTCCAACCAGTTGCGATGCTCCTCAAGCGTCTCTGGGGCGAGATCGGGCAAAAACTCATAAATGCCGAATAGAGGCTCCTGCTGCTCAACAATCTGCTGGATGGTGATGTTGCCGATTGTGATTGTGTTGGGCATGTGTTGGATCCTTCGCCTCTTCTAGGTCGGGCAGCTTAGCTCAGAGCATTGAAGCGGTACATGGGGCTGACAATCGTCTCTGTTTGACCTATAGATCGTATGTTCTGTTCGGCGAACAAATGGGAGAACGGCCATGTATAAAGGTGACCTCACGCCCCTGGAGACCATGGAGCGGCTGAGTTCGGTGGAGAATTCTGTTCTGCTGGACGTGCGCACCATGCCGGAATGGAACTATGTGGGCGTTCCTGCTGTTGAACGGCTTTTGACCGTGGAGTGGCAAACTTTTCCAACAGGGGCTGTAAATCCCAATTTTGTGGCCCAGATTGAGCAAGCCGGCGTCCCCAAAGATGTTGAGATTTACGCCATTTGCCGGTCCGGCGTCCGCTCTATTGCCGCGGCACAGGCACTCACTGCCGCTGGATTTGAAAGTGCCTACAACGTGTTGGAAGGCTTTGAAGGTGACAAAGATGCCGCCGGCCATCGCAGCACCTCAGGGGGCTGGAAGTTTCACCAGTTGCCTTGGCGCCAGGGTTGATTTTTAGCTGGTCAAGCCCGTCTGTTTGTTTTATAGAACACATGTTCTGTTAAGCAGACAAACAGGGTTTGGCATGTACAAAGCAGATGTATCCCCGCTTACGGCAATGGATGGGCTTTCAAGCTCGCCGTCAGCACGCCTGATTGACGTGCGCACCGTGGAAGAATGGGCCGACGTGGGCGGACCGTTCGTGCAGGGGCTTCTGGCCATCGAATGGCTGACCATGCCAATGGGGGAAATCAACCCGAACTTTGTGGACGAGGTCGAGCGGGCCGGTGTCTCCAAAGACGACGATCTTTACATCTTATGCCGCACCGGACCGCGCTCAATTGCGGCCGCTACGGCGCTAACAGCTGCTGGCTACACCAGCGTTTACAACGTTCTGGAAGGCTTTGAGGGTGACGCAGATGTTGATGGAAACCGAGGAACGGTCTCAGGCTGGCAATATCACGGTCTCCCCTGGGGCTTCGACGAACAGCGCACCGCGGCCTGAGGGCTGGGCGGAAGAAACGCTTCTGGTGCGCGGCGGTCTGGACCGCTCGCGCCACGGGGAAACGTCTGAGGCGCTCTATCTGAACTCCGGCTTTGTTTATCCGGACGCTGAGACCGCGGCGGCCCGCTTTGCTGGCGAGGACGAGGGCTTCGTCTACTCGCGCTATGGCAATCCAACCGTTGAGATGTTCGAGCAGCGCATGTGCCTGCTTGAGGGCGCAGAGGCCTGCTATGGCACAGCGTCGGGCATGTCGGCGGTCTTTGGCGCGCTGGCGAGCCAGGTGGAGGCAGGTGACCACGTTGTCGCGTCGCGGGCGCTCTTTGGCTCGTGCTTCCAAATCGTCAACACCATCTTGCCGAAGTTCGGTGTTGAAACCACCATAGTGGATGGCCAGGACCTTGATGCCTGGCGCAAGGCGATCAGGCCCGGCACCAAACTGGTGTTCCTCGAAACGCCGTCCAATCCCACCTTGGAAGTGATCGATATCGCCGCTGTAGCGGAGCTCGCCCATGCAGCTGGCGCAAAAGTGGTGATCGACAATGTGTTCGCCACGCCGATCCTGCAAAAGACCATGCCGCTTGGCGCCGACGTGGTGGTCTACTCAGGCACCAAGCATATTGATGGGCAGGGCCGCTGCCTTGGCGGTGCGATCCTCTCTTCCAAAGAATTTAAGGAAGAGACCTTAAAGCCGTTTCTGCGGCACACAGGCCCTTCCTTGTCGCCCTTTAACGCATGGGTGCTGCTGAAAGGCTTGGAGACCTTGAAGCTCCGCGTGCTCCATCAGTCAGCCTCTGCACTGGAGATTGCCGGCAAGGTCCGGACGTTGAGCGGCGTTAATCGAGTAATCTACCCGCTGCTCGACTGTCATCCCCAGGCCGATCTTTGCCGCCAGCAAATGAGCGCGGGCGGGACGATCCTCACTTTTGAGCTGGAAGGCGGCCGCGAGCGCTGCTTCGATGTGCTTCGCAAGCTGCAGATCGTGGATATCTCCAACAATCTGGGCGACACTAAAACCCTGATCACCCATCCGGCGAGCACTACCCACCGGAATCTGGGCGAAGAAGGCCGCGCCGAGGTTGGCATTACGGAAGGTATGCTGCGCCTCTCGGTGGGCCTTGAAAGTACAGATGATTTGGTCAGCGATCTGGAGCAGGCGCTCAGTGTCTAGCCTGCGTGGCGTGCGGCGATGATCAGGCTTTGACCGGGCCGCGATAAGTGGCGGTGATAGGTGAGGGTGACCTCTTCCAACGCTTCGGTCCAGCGCTCCACGGCGAACCGGTCGGTCTGCAGATCAAAACTGTCAAAGCCCACTTCGACCATGAACGCCAGTTGATCAGGCAGCAGGTGCCCGCTGGCCCGCAGCTCTCCGTCGTAGGACAGCGTATTGCGCAACGCCCGTGCCTGGCTATAGGCGCGTCCGTCCGCAAACGAAGGAAAGGTGAGCACGATCAGGGAGACCTGAGAGAGGTCCAGCTCAAGGTTGCTCACGTCCAAATCGTTGGCAAAGCGGATGCCAAGCCGCCCAGGCACATCCAGAGGCAACCGGGCGTGCGAGATGATGACGTCTCCTTGAGGGGGCACATCGTCATCGTCACCCAGCGCAGTCCATTGATCCTCAGAGATTGTTCCATCGCGCTTAAGCAGGGGCATAGAGGGCCTCCTTGAAGGGCGGTGTGCCCACGCGCCTAACGCATTCCAGGAAGCTCTCGTCGTTTTCGCGAATGTCCAGATACGTGTCGACGATGATCTCCACAGCGCCGGCGATTTCGTCCTCCGAAAACCCTTTGCCCAAGACCCCGCCAATGCTCGCATCGGTGCCTGAGTGTCCGCCCAGAGTAACTTGGTAGAATTCCTTGCCCTTCTTCTCCAGTCCCAGAATGCCGATGTGGCCCACATGGTGGTGTCCGCAGGCATTGATGCAGCCGGAGATGTTGACCCTCAAAGGGCCGATCTCTTCAAGCCGTGCGGGGTCGGAGAACTGGCGGCTGATTGATTGCGCAATTGGAATAGAGCGTGCCGTGGCCAGGGCGCAGTAATCGAGACCGGGGCAGGAGATGATGTCACCCAGCAGGCCAATATTGGCCTCGCCCATGCCATCGGCGACCAGCACTGTCCAGACTTCATACAGGTTTGAGAGCTTCACGTCCGGAAGCACCAGGTTCTGGTGGTGGCTGACGCGGATCTCTGAATGACTGAAGCGCTCAGCCAGATCGGCAATCGTGCGCATTTGCTCAGCAGTGGCATCACCAGGGATGCCGCCTGTGGGTTTGAGCGAAATGTTCACGATGCCGTATCCAGCCACCCGGTGGGCGCCTATGTTTGTTCTGATCCAGCGTACAAACTCTGGGTTCTCAAGCTTGCGACGTTCAAACTCGGGCTCAACAGCGCCCAATTCCTCATAAGCTGGCGGCGCGAAGTATGCGGAAATCCGGTCCAACTCCTTGCGCTCAACCTCAACGGAAGGACGCGGCGCACGGGCATATTCCTCTTCCACGAGGCGGCTGAACTCTTCCGCGCCGGTTTCATGGACGAGGATCTTGATGCGGGCTTTGTACTTGTTGTCGCGACGGCCGAACAGATTGTAGACCCGCATGATGGCTTCCAGATAGCCGAGCAGCTCCTCTTCGGGCAGAAAGTCGCGCACCGTGATGCCCACCATGGGCGTGCGTCCCTGGCCTCCGCCGACGATGACCTCCCAACCGCGCTCGCCTGCTTCGTTCAGATGCAGGCGAAGGCCGATATCGTGCAGTTTGACCGCAGCCCGGTCAGCCGGTGCACCCGTCACTGCAACCTTGAACTTTCTCGGAAGGAACGAGAATTCAGGATGCAACGAAGACCATTGACGGATGAGTTCGGCGACCGGGCGCGGATCTGCCAATTCATCTGCGGCCACACCGGCCCAGTGATCGGCAGTCACATTCCGGATGCAATTTCCTGAGGTCTGGATGGCATGCATCTCTACCCGGGCGAGATCGGCCAGAAGGTCTGGCGTCTCCTCCAGCTTTGGCCAGTTGAACTGAATGTTCTGGCGCGTGGTGAAGTGGCCGTAACCTTTATCGTACTTCTCAGAAATGTCGGCCAGCGCGCGCATCTGCACCGCGCTCAGCGTGCCGTAGGGAATGGCCACCCGCAGCATGTAGCCGTGCAGTTGCAGGTAAAGACCGTTCATCAGGCGAAGCGGCTTGAACTCCTCTTCGGTCAGCTCGCCACTGAGGCGCCGGCTGGTCTGGCTGCGGAACTGTTCCACACGCTGATCAACGAAGGTTTGATCAAACTCGTCATAGCGGTACATGGCGCTGAGGACCCGGGTGCGAGGTGTGTTACGCGGCAACGGCCGGAGCGTCGGCCTGGCATGGCGGTGTCTGGGCGCCCAGATAAGCAATGGTGGGGCCACACGCCCGGATACGCTCGCGCACGTGGGTCGGAACGATGGTACCGCCTTGGCGTTCTGCCTCGATAAGATAGGCACCCGTCACCAAGTTCGTGTCTTCAAACTCTACGCCGCGTTTCTCCAGCGCCTCGGCAGCTAAAGGTTCACGGGCCAGAACCGCCTCGTTGATCTTTTCGGACCATGCACTGGTGGCGGTGAGGAAAACAACAATGCCGTCCGACAGTCTGTTTGCGGTAAGTACGTGTCCTAGAGCCATGATCTGTTCCTCGAATGCGTTAAGCGTTCTTTTTTAAAAACGATGATCGCCGTTGCTTGCTTCACCAATTTCCTTGTGTTTTTCGCAGGTTTAACGGATAATCCCGCCTAGTAACCGCTTCACACCTGAATCGTTCTAAATTACGTACGTATGTTCTATAAAAAGAACGTACAGCTGTCAATATGCTCGGAGATCGAAAGTGGCCAGAAAGAAAGATACAGAAAGCCCGCCAGCCCTGGGCCAGACCATCCAGCGGTTGCGCAAAGCCTACAATATGTCTCTGGGTGATCTGTCGGAGCACTCAGGTGTGGCTAAATCGATCATCTCGCAGATCGAGCGTAATGAGACCAATCCGACAATCGGCACGGTATGGCGGC
>JBCDIP010000173.1:0-6474 GCA_038748855.1 Pseudomonadota bacterium | reverse complement strand
GTTTTTCCGATCGTGAGCTGGAGCGCCTGCTGCCGTTCCTCTTCTGTGGGTTTTGTCTCAACGTGATCGCGGGGCTGGTCCAGCTGTCGTCGCCCCAACTGCCCGATACGCTCGATGTGCTGCCCTACATCCCGAGCATTGGACTGATGGCCAACGAGAACCATGCTTCAAGCCTTGCCTACATAATGCTCCCTCTCTTGGCGTTCCGTTATGTGGTGCGAGATGATCGCGTTTGGATTTATGTCGGCTTGTCGGTCGCCATCGTACTGTATCTCTTTGCCGTAGGGTCCCTGGCCGGTATGGCGATCTCATCAGCTGTAGCCGTGCTCAGCCTGGTATGGTTCAAAACAGAGAGGCTGACGATAGTTCCCAGGACGAGCCTGTTTGCCGCAGGCCTGTGCGCATTGCTCTTAATCCCCGTTTTGGTCGGGTTTGATGATTCTAGCGCAACGGAGATGCGTCCGGTTATTTTCGCGACCACATGGAAAGCGATCCAGTCCTATTGGCTAACCGGGACGGGCCTTGGTGCGTTCTCCCACGTGTATCCGTCTTTTGAAGCACCTGATGACATCCTTCCGGTCTACATCAACCGGGCGCACAACGATTACCTTGAAATCTTTCTGGAAGTTGGCGTGCTGGGGATTGTGCTCATAGGAGCGTTTTTTGCTTTGGTGATCCTCAATTTTCGCCGGAACCGGCTGGCACAAGCAGCAGCTTTGTCGATACTCACCTTGGCCATTCACAGCCTTGTCGACTATCCACTTAGAACAATGGCAATTGGAGTGATCTTTGCGTACTTTGTGGCGGTGGTTTTGTCTGTTCGACCAAATAGGGACGAATATGCTGGCGAGCCGATCAAACGTCGCAGACGACGCCCTGAAAGCCAAACGTCCTGAGCTTCTCGGCAAGCTCCACAATCCAACGTTTCAAACTAATTGAGATCCGCAAGCGCGGCCAGCCCATCGACATCTTGGACTCGTACGGCAAACCGCGACACTTCGATGAGCCCCTTGGCACGCCAGTTTTGGAGCACTTTGCTAACAGGCTCGCGGGTCACTGCGAGAATGTCCGCGAGCTCGCTTTGGGAACAGCAGTGTTGCTACGGCGGCCTCGATGGCTTGCTTCGCACCGGAGGTTTTGTGGTCAGGGAGGCTGTCCATAATGACAACGTCACCAGACATGGGGCACGGCGCAACCAGGTTTTGCGCTTACCCACTGCGCAGCATGGGCATTGGAGTTGTCTTCGCGTTCTTTGTTGTCATCATATTGTCAGAGCTTGGGGCGATTGAGGCCGACATTCACGAAGAGTAGCAGGCGCTGCGCCGCCGCAGAAGCCATGATGTGATGCAACTAGCCCGCCCTAGTATTTCACCTCCTGCCAGTCGATCATCTTGGAGCCGAGGTGCACGAGCAGATTTGCAGGGTGTTTGCGATTGCCCTTTGGTGGCTAATCCCAATCTTGCGCCAGATTGTTGTGGACTACGGCAGAACGGCGTTCCAGCCTTGCCGCTCCGTTTGAGCTTGCCTTTGCACAAGCTGCTCTGGTTGGAGATTAAGATAGCGCCTCAGCATTTTCCAGTCTTTGTGCCCTGTCACTAGTGACACTTCCGGGATATCGAGCCCCGCCTCAAACAGACGGCTGGTCGCCTCGTGGCGGAGATCGTGAAAGCGTAGATCATCAATTTCCAGTTTCCGACAGGCCCGCCGAAATGCAGTTCCAACGGACCGACCGTTGTAAGGAAACACGCGACTAGATGTTGGTGAGCGACGACGCTGTTCTTCAAGAATTGCAACCGCGTCGTATCCCGTGAGATCCAGCAAGGGGACTTTTTGATCGTTTCCTTGCTTGCTCCGAGGGTCTTTTCGATCACGCACCATTGCCATGCGCGCGCGCAAATCGATTTCGCTCCAATTAATTGAGCAAATCTCGTCTTGGCGCATCGCTGTTGCGACAGCAAACTTCACGATCAGCCCAAGAGGGATATTCTGCCGAGGGTTGTATTCGTGATGGGCGATAATCCGGTCAAGCTCATCTTGGGTCGGCCGTCGGTGCCGCTCAGAACTCTTTCCAATTATGCCGAGACGGCTCAGAGCAACTCTAGCGAGTGTAACTTGCTCCGTTGGTCCTTCAATCCCGTGCACAGCCGATGCATGAACAAGGATGGTTTTGATGTAAGTGAAATCCATGCCAACAGTGGCAGGTCCCGCGCCCTCTTTTGCTCGTGATTTTCCATAGTCGATGAGACATTCTCGACGGAGACGTTTCAGTGGTACACGTCCCAGATCAGATTTGAGCTTCTCCAGAGTTTTGGACTTGCTGCGTAATAACGGGCGACCAATGTCCAGCATGTCGTCGACATGCAGATCCAGCAAACACCCGAACGTTTTACTTTCTTCAACGAGTGGCCCTGAAACCCTCTCCTCCAAGTGAACCGGTTGTTCAGACACGGTCGCCCATGTTTCGGCTTCGCTTTTCCGGCGGAAGGTTCTGGATGTCCACCGCCCGTTTTGTCGAATCTGTGCGCGCCAGTGTCCCGATTGAAGCTTCTTATACGTTGCCATTATCCTGCCGTGGTTGATATAAGCCACCGTCGGTCTGGAAGCTATGAAATGCTTCATCTGAGTGAGACAAGGTGCAAACAAGACGTCGGCACAACATCTCCCTATATATCCAAAGTTTATGAAAAAATCCGTTCAATTTCAACAGCATAGATTCTCCGTCGCCCCGATGATGGACTGGACCGACCGCCATTGCCGCGCCTTCCACCGTGTGCTCACGCGCCGGGCCTTGCTCTACACGGAAATGGTGACCACAGGCGCCATCCTCCATGGGCCCTGCGAGCGGTTGCTGGGATTCTCACCCGATGAGCATCCCGTGGCGCTGCAGATTGGCGGCTCCGATCCGGCCGAGTGTGCCGAAGCGGCAAAGATCGGGGAGGACTGGGGATATGATGAGATCAACCTCAACATCGGCTGCCCGTCAGACAGGGTGCAGTCCGGCCGCTTTGGGGCATGCCTGATGGCAGAGCCGCAGTTGGTGGCGGACTGTGTCGCGGAGATGATCTCGACAGTGACTATCCCGGTCACCGTGAAGTGCCGTATCGGTATTGATGACCAGGATGAAGAGGACGATTTCACCGCGTTCATTGACATGGTGTCAAATGCCGGCTGCTCCACATTCATCGTGCACGCCCGCAAGGCCTGGCTCCAAGGGCTGAGCCCGAAGGAAAACCGGGATATCCCGCCCTTGAACTACCCGCGGGTCCACCGGTTGAAGACCCGCCGCCCCGATCTTCAGATTGCGATCAATGGAGGGATCGTCAGTCTTGATGAAACCCTCAACCAGCTGAAGCAGGTTGACGGGGTGATGATCGGGCGAGCAGCTTATCAGACCCCCTGGCTCCTTGCGGATGTGGATCAACAGGTCTTTGGAGACGCCCCCCAAGTCACCTCACGGCGTGAGGCGCTTGAGCGGTTTATGCCTTACGTGGACGCCCAGGTGACGGCCGGCGCGCGGCTGCATCATATCGCCCGGCACCTGCTTGGGTTGTTCCAGGGCGAGCCGGGCGCGCGCCATTGGCGTCGTTACCTGTCAGAGAACATGCACCGGGATAGGGCAGGGGCCTCGGTGCTGGAAGAGGCGGCCCGCGCCATGGATCTGGTGGCCGCCTGATCGGCGCTCTCAGAGGCCCGTAAACCCCAACTCCCGTTTGATCTGTTCAGCGCTCACGCCACTCTCTCTAAGGCTGGCAAGGCTCTGGTCATTTGCACTCTTGGCGAGCTTGCGCCCTGTGTCGTCGCTGATCAGGGGATGATGGCAATAGACGGGTTCCGGCAGCTCCAGAAGCACCTGCAGCACCCGGTGAATGTGGGTGGCTGCAAAGAGGTCCTGCCCGCGGGTGATGTGCGTGACACCTTGAAGGGCATCATCCACCACCACCGCAATGTTATAGCTGGTGCGGATGTCCTTGCGCGCCAGCACCACGTCTCCCCAAATTTCCGGGGTGACCGGCAAGCTGCCGCGTTCTCCGGACGGCCCACACCCGGTTTCTTGAAAAGCGGGTCTGTGCCCGAGCTTGTCGCGCACCAGTTTAATGGCAAGGGCGTGGTTCAGCCGAAGGGCATAGGGACGCTCTTGCTCCGCCTGCGCAGAACCCTCTCGGTAGAGGCCGGGGTAAACCGGCGCCCCATCAGGATCCAGCGGGTGATCCGCCTTACCCTCAACTGCAGCGCGGATCTCAGAGCGGGTGGCATAGCACGGGTAGAGCACGCCCAGATCCTGAAGTGTATCAAGCGCCTCAAAGTAGGTTGCAAAATGCTCTGACTGCCGCCGCACCGGCTCTTCCCAGGAGAGGCCGAGCCAGGCAAGGTCTTCAAAGATCCCGTCCACATACTCAGATCGGCAGCGCAACAGATCAATGTCTTCGATGCGCAGCAGAAACCGCGCGCCTGATTTGTTGGCTTCATGAGCTGAGAAAAGGGCCGAGTAGGCGTGGCCCAGATGCAGCCGGCCGTTCGGGCTCGGGGCGAATCGGAATACGGGTTGCTTTTCTGCAGCGCTCATTTCATGGCTATATCTGCCCGTCACGCCCACAAGGTCAATTCTCAATCATGCACATCATTGACGAAATTGCCGATTTGGAACGCGGTATCGTGGCCCTCGTTGCAGCTGACGCCCGGTTTGAGCGCGTGGTCGCCAACACAGGGTGCCCGCCGCTGCGCCGCTCTGAGGCCGGATATCGTGGGGTGATGAAGATTATCGCTGGCCAGCAGGTCTCCAAAGCCAGTGCGGCGGCCATCTGGGCGAGAATGGAAGAGGCATTGGCCCCCATGGAACCGGCCCATGTGGCTGGGCTGGACGAACCAGCGTTCCGCGCTGCAGGCCTGTCAGGCCCGAAGATCAGGGCCGTCCAAGCGCTGACGGCGGCCGTCACTCAGGGTGAGCTGGACTTTCAAGCATTGGAGACCAAGGACGATCAGGCCGTGTGCGACAGCCTCTGCGCACTGAAGGGTATCGGGCCCTGGTCGGCAGAGGTCTATTTACTGTCCTGTCTGGGGCGCAGCGATGCGTGGCCCGGTGGTGATCTCGCGTTACAGATTGCTGCGGCCGACGCGTTTGAGTTGCCGAAGCGGCCCGATTCGAAAGCCATGACGGAGATGGCGGAAACATGGCGCCCTTGGCGCAGCGTCGCCGCGCGGGTGTTATGGGCCCACTATGCGCTGATGGCCGGCCGGCAGGATCAAGGTCTTTAGCGCAGCCTACTGGGGCGGCAGCGGCACGTCGTCTGGATCATCCGCGTCAAACGGATTGGCATCTGAGCTTTGCGGCAGGGTCGACTTGGCGTCATCCGCGGCAGCGGTCTCAGTCTTCGGCGCTTCAACCCCAATTGTCCGCGCTTGCTTGCTCGCACCTGAGGGGCGGGGAACGGTCAGGGTGTCGGACTGCTTCATGACCACCGTATGGCCGCCATTGATCGGCTGGTGCTTCGGCTGCACAGCGGCGACCTGACGTTTCCTCTGTGCTGACGCCAAAAGGAGTGTGCGCTGGTCGCCTGTCAGTGATCCCGTCACCCGCTCTCCGATGGTGCTCTGATAGCGTTCCACGGCTTGCGCGGTTTTGCGGCCGTAAATGCCGTCAGCTGGGCCTGCGTCATACCCTAGCGTGTTCAGAGCCGTTTGCATGCGGCGCACCTTGGGGTCCGCCACCAAGGGTTTGGCCTTGGGCGGCTGAACGGCTGCTGTCGATGGAGCAGGCGTGGGCACGAGCCGCACGGGCTTGTCGGTCTGATCGGGTATATAGAAAGGCCAGTTGCGGTTCTTGCTCGCCGGTCTCACCACATATTTCTGATGAGCTTCACGAACCTGCTTGACGGCGGCTTCGAAAATTTTGCCGGAGAAGACCTCTTCCATCGCCTTCTCGAAACGTTCCTTTGTCAAAGGCTCAGCATTGGCCGACCCCACTTGCAAGGCCAACGCGACGGCAACGGCAGACACTACACAACGTGCACGTGACAAAACCGGCATGAGATTCCCCTCTCCAACGGTTTTTCCGGCAATGTACCAAAAAGATGACTCATCCCAGCCATCTGAGTCAATTGTTGCCGTTAACTTTTGGCAGAATTAAGACGTGGACTGAGGAACCCCGTGTGTGATGTGACATGCCGTCCATGAGGCTTTCAAGGAACTGTCACACGGGATATAGTATGAACGAGGCAGCTGATTCACTTGAGCTTTTGCCTGTTGAAACAGGCGGCGGCTTGAGGCGGTCAGGAGCCGATTGTTCGATCAACAGGGTGTGCCTAAGGGCCCTCTTAGCCCGGGCATAGGAGGCGTTGTGAATGTAGCTGTAAGGGATATTCCAGACCCCCAATCCGTGTCGCCGGAAAGTTGTCCGGCTCTCGTGCTGAACGCGGATTTTCGTCCGCTTAGCTACTATCCACTTTCTCTGTGGTCATGGCAGGACGCCATCAAGGC
>JBCDIP010000172.1:0-6485 GCA_038748855.1 Pseudomonadota bacterium | reverse complement strand
GCATCAAGCGAGGCGCGCTACGGCGACCTGATGCGCCGGATCTTCCATGTTCCAGATCACGTCGCATTCGCGGATATCCGCTATCCTCGCCGGGGCACGGCCAATGGCATTGAAGGGATTTTTCAGCTCACCGACGCGCAGATGAGTGCCTACCAGGCACGCTTTAATGACCCCAATGTGTGGCACACGTCCGTGGAGTTGAGGCGGCGCACCTTTGAGGGCCCCTACGCGCCTACTGCCTTCGCCTGGAAGTCCCTGCCCTCGCCCGGTCTTGCCGGCAACCGCCGGATCCGCTGGGGCAACCTCTCGCGCAAAGAAATCTACAAGATCAAGAACGGCGTTATGATGTGCGTGGCGTTTCGCAACGAACCGGGCAAGCGCAAGTCGGACTGGTGGTACCAAGCCCCCAAAGGGCATGAGCATCGTTTCCCGCTCATTACACCGAGCGAATTTGATGGTTTTAACGCCATTCATTGCGCCGACGTCGGCCGCTCTGAGCGTCCCCCGACCTTGCTGCAGGCCGTCCTTGACCTTGATACCCGAAGGCTGCATGTGACGATCCGCTAGAGGCCCTGCCCGCCAGATCTCTGGGGCTTAATGAAGCATTTGCTATCTGGGTTTGGCAGTGCAACGCTCGCCGTTCAACTTGAGACACAATGCGGTTAACAGGTTGGATGCCCATGCAAGATGCTCGATTAGGATCTGGAACGACGTCAAGCTGTCAAGTCGAACGTTGCGTTGAACTTCATGGACGCCCACTCCATCCCCTAAGAGACCTCTTCATCGGCCGCCATCGCCTCCAAAATTGAGCGCTGGGGCGTCTCAGGACACAATCTGCTGCATTTGATGAGGATCAATGCTCGGAAGGCCGCCGTGCGCCAGACTCCCCAAATCAACACGATGAGGAGGAAATGGCCTTCAAAACGATACTCACCTACTTCCGCAACGAGACGGAAGCGCCCGAGTTGGCCGCCGCAGCCGGCATTTTGGCAGAGCAGAACGATGCCCATGTGATTGGTCTGAGTGTTGCGCCCAGCAAGAAGTACTTTCCCGTGCTCGGCTTTTCGGTTCCAGAAGAGATCATCGAGGCTGCCACTAAGCACCACGCGGAGAAATCGCAGGCCATCAAGACAGTGTTTGATGAGCAGGCCGGAAAAGGCGCGCACAGATGGGAATGGCAGCAGATAGAGTCTGAGGGGCTCACCGTCGCACAAACGGTTGCCGACCGTGGCAGGTGTGCCGATCTCATTGTCATCGGTCAGCCGTCCAAGGATACCAGTTATGTGGTGCCTGACATGACGTTTGAGACGGCGCTGATAGAGAGCGGAAAGCCGGTGCTCGTAATCCCGACGGGCCATGTGCCACGCACGATTGGCAAGTCTGTTGTCATTGCCTGGAACGCAAAGCGGGAAGCGGCTCGGGCCGCTTTTGATGCGCTTTCACTGCTGAAGGCCGCACAAGCGGAGAACGTCACCATTGTGTGCGCCGAGTCTCGAGTGGATCAACTCCGCGAATCCAATCTGGGCAATGAACTGGCGCGAACACTTGCACGGCATGATCTGAACGTTGATGTGCTTCAGGTCCCCATTGAGGACGGCCCCGGACAAACCCTTCTTCAGCAGGCAAGCGAACTCAATGCAGACCTCTTGGTTATGGGCTGTTACGGGCACAGCAGAATACGCGAGTTCGTTTTTGGAGGGGCCACGGACCATGTGCTGCAAAACATGGAAATCCCGGTGCTGATGGCGCACTAGGAGCAACGGACCGCTTAGAGCAGGCGCATGAGCCGGACGTTTTAGAGGGATCACAGGAACTGGGGCCGATCCGGCTCAGCCAGGAGTTCCACGCGCAACTCAGCGAACCGGCACGGGGAAAGTACAAAACCCGCGTGCGCGCGAAAGCAAAGAACATCGGCGAAATCGTTCTTTTCAGCTAGGGGCGCGGTCCCAATCTGAGCGCGAATGCAAACCAAATCCTCTCAATGCGCGTTTCACTTGAGGAATGCAGATCGTTGGAGGTCCGTGCCATGTCGGAAGCGGTGCTGTACCGCGAGCAACTGCACACGCCTGAGCTGATTTATTGGGGTGTGTGCGCATCCATGCTTGCAGGCTTCATCGTCACATTGGCGTTTGCGGCCTTCGATGGACGGACCATCGACGGCGAGGTTTCTGTCTGGGCTAAGCCGCTGAAATTTGAGCTGTCCTTGGCCATTCATGCAGCAACCCTTGCTCTTGTGATGGCAGCGCTCAGCCCCTCGGTACGCTCAAGCACGCTTTTGACCATCCTGGCGTTCACGTTTCTCGCCGCGTGCATAGTGGAAATGGGCTACATCATCTCCCAGGCGGCCCGCGCAGAGCACTCCCACTACAACGTGTCAACGCCGTTCAATCGCATGATGTGGTCCGTCATGGCGTTCGCGGCCATCATTATTGTGGGCGCAGCCGGTGCGCTCGGCATCGCTGCGATTGTCGGCTCAGACACCAGCCTGGCGCCCGCCTTGCGATGGGCGATTGCCCTTGGGCTGATCGGTGGAACGCTGCTGACACTCTACACAGCGTTTACAATCGGTGGGCGTATGACGCCCTATGTTGGCGCGATCCCGGACGGCAACACGGCACGCATGGTTTTGACCGGATGGTCGCTTACGGGAGGTGACCTTCGCGTTGCGCACTTCCTGGCCACTCACATGATCCAGGTGGTGCCGCTGGTCGGGCTTGCCGTCGCTTACCTTGCGCCGGGCCGCGTTGGCGTTGCGCTGGTGATTGTTGTCGCCACCATATGGACGGGGCTTACGCTGAGCGAATATGTGCGCGCGCTGGAGGGAAGATCATCGCCGCTCGCCCTGTCATTTGCGTCGCAGTGAACCCCGGCGCGGCTGGGCTCGTTGCTGAACGCAAGAGACCTTTGCAGTGATGAGCGCCACGCAATGCTTGAGATTTGGCGCTGGCTCGCGACACCAAGGGGAACACGTGGCGGCCTAAGATCCACGCTCAAATCGGGCTTGAAGGACTTTTGTCGCTGCCGAGAAATCGCTATCGCCCAGCCCGCTGGCTTCGCCTTCTTCCAGCGTAGACACAACTGCGTTCAACAGTGGCAGCAAGTCCGCTGTCGCGTCTGGTGCACCGGGCGTCATATCACGCGCGAGGCGCGCGTCTTTGGCCATGAATTTCAGCATAAACAGAGGATCATAGTCGCCGGCACGCATGCGCGGCACACGTTTTTCGAAATAGCGCGAGTACGCAAAGCCGGTCCCCTGAGTGACAATCTCATAGAAGGCATCTGCATCAGCCCCAATTTCATCGCAAAGCGTCATGGCTTCAGCAACCGCCACCGCATGGCCCGCTACCAAGACCTGGTGCAGCAGTTTCATTTGGTTGCCGGCTCCGCTCGGCCCGCAATGCCGTATGAGAGCGCCCACTTTTTCAAGGCATGGTCTGGCTTTCTCCAGCGCTTCGCTTTCACCACCAACCACGAAGCTGATTGTGCCTTCCTCAGCCTGGGCAACCGATCCAAGCATGGAAGCATCCAGATGCTGGACACCCAGTTCCGCAAGTCGGCCATGCACTTCGCGAGAGATCTGAGGGCCAATGGTGGAGCAATCAATGGTTATGGTTCCCGGCCGGGCAGCGGAGGCTACGCCGTCCTCGCCAAGATAGACACTCAAGACAGCGTCATTGTTGGGAATGCAGGAAAAAATGATCTCCGCGTTTGAGGCAATCTCCGAGATGGACCTGCAGGGCAGAGCTCCAGCTGCGCTGCACACCCCCTCACACACCTCCGAGGCGGCATCGAAGCCGAACACGGTCCCGCTGGGCGCATCCGCAGCAAGCCGCTTGAGCATCGGCGCCCCCATGGCCCCAAGGCCGATATATCCCACCTTCAACGTCATGATCTGGTCTTCCCACTATCTTTTAATCACAGCCGTGACTGCCCATGAAGACAAAACCAATTGTCAACGCACGGCCACTCAGTCAGCCTAGCACTGCTCGCCGAAGCTCGAAACGAAACTATCTGATTGGTCGGTCAGTGTCGTCATGTGGTGCGCGCATGACATTGGTCTGGTGCACCGCTTTGTCACCAGGAATTGGTGCTCGCTAGTACAGCCCGCCCGTCCCGGTCGTCAGCCCGCCATCGCGTGCCGAACTGTCCACCTGGCTGACCCCTGAGGGCACGAAGCCCGGGTCGCCGCCGATCACCACCGAATTGTCCTCCGCGGGCTCTTCGCCCGGCTTGAAGGCCTCCAGAATGGTGGTGTCTGCACCATAGGGTGCACGCTGGCCAGATTTGGGGTCGATCGGGATCAACTGAATGCCGCGGGGCACGCGGAAAGGCGTGTGCGGCTGGCCGCGCAGGGCCAGCTTCATGAAGTCGGCGAAGATCGGTGCGGCAAGCCCGCCCCCGCTGGCCTTTTTACCCATGGGCCGCGGATTGTCGTAGCCCACATAGACCCCCACCGCCAGGTCCGGCGAGAAGCCCACAAACCAGGCGTCCTTCTCGTCGTTGGTGGTCCCGGTCTTGCCGGCAATGGGAACATCGAACTCTGCGAAGGCCTTCTTGGCCGTGCCACGCTGAACGACGCCTTCCATCATGGAGGTGATCTGGTAGGCGGTGTAGGGATTGATCACTGCACGGCGGGCATCCACCAATTCAGGCTCGGCCTGGCCGTCCCACTTCTGCGCCTTACATGCCGAACAGTCGCGAGAGTCATGGCGGAACACCGTGCGGCCATGGCGGTCCTGCACCCTGTCCACCAGAGACGGCAAGATCCGTTTGCCGCCGTTCACAAACATGGAGAACGCCGCAGTCATGCGAAGCAGCGAGGTCTCCCCTGCCCCCAGAGACATGGACAGCAAGGGGCGCAAATTGTCGTAAACGCCGAAGTCGCGGGCATAGTCCACCACCTTCTGCATGCCCATGTCGTGAGCCAGGCGGACGGTCATCACGTTCCGGGAGAGCTCAATGCCCCGTCGCAAGGTGGACGGGCCATAGAACTTGTTGGAGTAGTTTTTCGGCGCCCAGGTCTCGCCGTTGGAAAGCTTGATCTCAAATGGTGCATCCAGGATCACCGAGGCGGGCGTGTAGCCATTGTCCAGCGCGGCAGCATAGACGAAGGGCTTGAATGAAGAGCCCGGCTGGCGCTTGGCTTGAACGGCCCGGTTGAACTGGCTCTTGGCGTAAGAAAAGCCGCCGGAGAGCGCCAACACACGGCCCGTGTGCGGGTCGAGCGCCACAAGTGCGCCTTCCACTTCGGGCACCTGAACAAGATGATATTGGCCTTCTTCACGCGCAGGCGCGGCATAGACCACATCGCCCACGTTCAGCACCTGGTCTACTGAGGTTATGGCTTCACCCAGCTTGTATTTGCCCTCTTTGCCGGCAATGTGCTCGCGCGCCCAGGTCATATATTTCACCGGCAGCTGCCCGGTCAGGCGCTTTTCATCCAGCTTGCCAGATTTCAGCTTGGTCGGCTGCAGGCCCACCCTGGCATATTCCGGCGTGACTTCCAGCACCACGGCCAGGCGCCAGGGGCGCAGGTCATCATAGGACTTGATTTTGCCCAGGGCGGCACCCCACTCCTCTTCAGCCGGGTTAAGCTTGGCCACAGGGCCGCGCCAGCCGCGATCACGGTCAAACTTCATCAAACCGCGCTGCAGGGCCTGGCGGGCGAAAATCTGGAGCTTCAAATCCAGCGTGGTGCGCACAGACAGCCCGCCTTCACGCAAGCGCTTGCGGCCATAGGCTTTCTCCAGATCCCTGCGCACCTCTTCGGCAAAGGCTTCCGCGCCGATTTCAGAGGCAAACAGCTGCACCCCATAGGGCCTTGGGTTCACTTCAAGAGGCTTCTCGCGCGCCGCGTCAAGCTCTTCTGCGGTGATGTAGCCATTCTCATGCATCCGGCCCAGAACCCAGTTGCGCCGCTCCATGGCGCGCTCGGTCTGGCGGAACGGATGATAGTTGCTGGGCGCCTTGGGCAGAGCGGCGAGGTAAGCCATCTCTTCAAGCTCGAGATCCTTCAAGGATTTGCCGAAATAGTTGAGGCTGGCGGCCGCCACACCATAGGAGCCCAGGCCCAGATAAATCTCGTTGAGATAGAGCTCCAGGATCTGCTCTTTGGAAAACGCCTGTTCAATGCGCTGAGCCAAAAGCGCTTCGCGCAGCTTGCGGTCAAAGGAGCGCTCAGATGACAGAAGGAAGTTCTTGGCCACCTGCTGTGTGATGGTGGAGGCCCCGGAAAGCTGGCGGCGCTCGCCTTTGAGCCTTGCCTGACCATAGCGCACCACCGCGCCCACAATGCCCTGCCAGTCAATGCCGGCGTGGGAGAAGAAGGTTTTGTCCTCAGCGGAGATAAAGGCATGGATGAGCCGCTTGGGCAGCACGCTGGTGGGCATATAGAGCCGGCGCTGTTCGGCGTACTCTGCCAGGAGCGAGCCGTCGCCGGCATGGACACGGGTCATCACCGGAGGCTCGTAAGAGGTCAGCGTTTC
>JBCDIP010000171.1:0-6488 GCA_038748855.1 Pseudomonadota bacterium | reverse complement strand
CTTGGCTGAGAAGGCCCTCGCTTTCGCAAGGGCGCGGGGAAACTCAACCATCAAGGCCAAATAGCCCGATTTTCCCATTCAACTCAGAGCTTTATGCGAAATTGGGTTCGTTTCGTAATAAACGCCAGTTAACGCATACAACCCAATGCACTTATGAGTGGAAACGCCCCCTCATTTGCACAAAAGCTCAACCACCTGCGCCAGCGCCGAACCAGGTGGCACCGGGCGTGCGGCGCCGATCACCAGCTTTGCCGCCAAAGGCACGCGCACATCGAACGGGGCCACCAAAGTGCCGGCCTCAAGCATTGGACGCACGAGTGGTTCGTGGCCCATGAGCACGCCTGCCCCGTTCTTGGCTTCCTCCACCGCCAGGCTGTAAAGCGAGAACACAGGCCCTTGGGGCTCTGCGCCCAATGCGGTGCCGGCCGCCTCAAACCAGAGGGCCCAGTCCCCGTGCCAGGCGGCATCGCGCAGGCACACTTGGCTCTGCAGATCTTCCGGCCTGGCAAGCCGGCGCGCCACGGCTGGGGCGCAGACGGGAAAGATCGTGTCCGTACAGACCTCGATCACGGCCGGATGCTTCGGTTCGGTCTCAATGAACACGCAAAGATCAAACTGCTCGCGCTTCAGAACGGGCGGTGCCTCAAGAGCCGTCACCGAAATGGTCACTCCGTCGGCCCGCTCGCGGATCTCCGGCAGGCGCGGAGAGAGCCAGAGCTGAGCAATGCTGGGCAGGGCCGCAATGCGGATGTCGTTGGGGCGGGCGCCGGTGCGCAAGGTCTGTACAGCATCGCTGAGCTGATCGAACGCGGCCGTAAAGCCGGGCAACACGGTGCGGCCAAGATCTGTCAAAACCACCCCTTGCGCCCGGCGCTGGAACAGAGGGGCGCCGGCCCAGGCTTCAAGCGACTTGATGTGCTGGGCAATGGCGCCCGCCGACACGCAGAGCTCATCACCTGCCGCCTTGAAGCTGCCCAGGCGGGCGGCGGCCTCAAGGGCCCTGAGAGCGTTTAACGGTGGGCCCATGGGACGTGGGGGTGAAACGGCCATTATGTTACCCGTAGAAAATCTAGGCCTAAGATTTATCAAAACTGGTTTGCGTGCGCCAGGGGCTCTATGATCTTTTGCAGGCACGCTGTTGCTGAGGAACGACCCGATGAACATTCTGACCCCACCCGCCCTTGCTGAGAACGATCCTTTGATTGCCGGTGCGCTTGCTGATGAGAAAGCGCGCCAGCAGAACCAGATTGAGTTGATTGCCTCAGAAAACATTGTCAGCGCCGGCGTGTTGGAAGCCCTCGGCCATGAGATGACCAACAAGACGCTGGAAGGCTATCCGGGCAACAGGTTTCACGGCGGCGGCCAGTTTGTGGATGTGGTGGAGCAGGCAGCGATCGACCGAGCCAAGCAGCTGTTTGGGGCCGCTTACGCCAATGTGCAGCCCCATTCGGGGACCCAGGCCAATCAGGCGGTGTTCTTCACCCTGGTGAAGCCAGGGGACCGGATCTTGAGCCTTGATCTTGCCGCTGGCGGTCACCTCAGCCATGGCGCCAAGCCGAACCTTTCCGGTCGTTGGTTCGATGCCCATTACTACACAGTGGACAGAGACACAGGGCTGATGAACTATGAGGCCATTGCGGCACAGGCTGAAGAGATTGGTCCGCAGCTGCTGATCGCCGGCGGGTCTGCCTATCCGCGCAAGATCGACTTTGCGCGCATGGCTGAGATCGCAGAAAAGGTCGGCGCCCGTTTCCTGGTGGATATGGCCCACTATGCCGGACTGGTGGCAGCCGGTGCCTATCCCTCGCCGGTGCCTCATGCTGATATTGTCACCTGCACCACAACCAAGACGCTGCGCGGGCCCCGCGGCGGGCTGATCCTGTCGCGCTCAGATGAGTTTGCCCGCAAGCTGCAGACGGCGATCTTCCCGGGGGTTCAGGGCTCGCTGCATTCCAATGTGCTGGCCGCAAAGGCGGTGTGTTTGGGCGAGGCGTTGCAGCCGGAGTTCAAGGCTTATGGTCATCAGGTGGTGGCCAACGCGCGGCGCCTGGCGAAGGTGTTGAAGGCGCGCGGCATAAAGATCGTCAGCGGGGGGACGGACACGCACATGTTGCTGCTGGATCTTTCGCCGTTGGGCCTCTTGGGGTTGGATGCGGAGACAGCCTTGGCGGCGGCGAACATCACCTCAAACAGGAACCCCGTGCCATTTGATGCGCTCCGGCCGTCCGAGTGGGTTGGCTTGAGGCTGGGTGTGGCGGCTGCGACCACCCGGGGGCTGGCTGAGGCGGAGATGGAGGTGCTGGGGAACGTGATTGCCAATATGCTCAAGGCGGCTGAGGCGGGGATGTTGGAGGAGGCTGCGGGGAGGGCGCGGAGGAAGGTTGGGGAGTTGTGTGAGCGGTTTCCTGCGTGAGCTGCGACCCTTCGGAGCGTGGAAAAGCAAGAGCTATGGGCCCCCGCTTTCGCAGGGGCGCGGACAAGATGCGCCCTTGCGAAAGCGAGGGCCTTCTCTGCGACTAACCAGACCCCACCCCCGGCAACTCATACCCCGCAAACTGCTCGCGCAACTTCAGCTTCGCAATCTTCCCCGTGGCCGTATGCGGCAGCTCGTCCACGAACTCCACCGCATCGGGCATCCACCACTTGGCGATCTTGCCCTGAAGGAAGCTCAGCACATCCGCTCCACTGATCTCGGCGCCGTCCGATCTCACCACAACAAGCAAGGGCCGCTCGTCCCATTTGGGGTGGGCGATGCCGATCACCGCCGCCTCAGCCACACCCGGGTGCCCCACGGCGGCATTCTCCAAATCAATGGAGCTGATCCATTCCCCGCCTGACTTGATCACATCCTTGGCCCGGTCAACGATGGTCATGTAGCCAAAGTCATCCAAGGTGGCGATGTCGCCGGTGAGGAACCAGCCATCCTCGGTGAACTGCGTTGCGTTGGCCTCGTCATTGTCGTGGTAGGCGCCCACGATCCAAGGGCCTTTCACCGCGAGCTGGCCGAAGGTTTCGCCGTCCCGGGGCAGGCTGTTGCCCTGGTCGTC
This sequence comes from Pseudomonadota bacterium, assembly GCA_038748855.1. Classification (GTDB taxonomy): domain Bacteria; phylum Pseudomonadota; class Alphaproteobacteria; order Rhizobiales; family CAJQND01; genus JAAEUE01. The sequence continues at coordinate 3,441 of JBCDIP010000171.1, read as the reverse complement.
AACGATCTTCATGCGCACGCCAAAGATCGAGCGCCCTTGCTTGATCTGATAGGTGCGCCGGCGCTCAAGCGGCATCTCAGCCACCTTGCAGTTGAAGGCGCCCGTCGTGCCCACCGGGCTGGTCTCGGTCATGCCCCAGGCGTGGAACACCTCAACCTCGTACTCATCCTCAAACGCCTCCACCATGGCCAATGGCACGGCGGAGCCGCCAATGCCAGTTTGGGTCAGGTGGTCAAAACGCTTACCCTCCCGGCGCACATACTCCAGCAGCATCATCCAGATGGTGGGAACGCCGGCGGCGAAGGTGACCTTCTCTGTGTCCAGCATCTCCCAGATGGAGGCTCCGTCATAAGCGCCGCCGGGGAACACCACCTTGGCGCCCACCATGCACACCGCGTAGGGCAGGCCCCAGGCATTGGCATGGAACATGGGCACTGCCGGCAGCACCACGGCCTTTGAGTTCATGGCAAACCCTTCGCCGTTGCACTGAAAGAAGGTGTGGAGCACGGTGGAGCGGTGGCTGTAGAGCACGCCTTTGGGATTGCCCGTGGTGCCGGAGGTGTAGCACATGGACGAAGCGGTGTTTTCATCGAACCGGGGCCAGTCGAATTCATCACTCTCTGGTTCCACCAGCTCTTCGTAGCTCATTACATTCGGCAGGGTTGTCTCAGGCATATGGTCTTTGTCGGCCAGCAGGATGAAGCCTTCCACGTGGGGCAATTGATCGGCCAGTGGCTCCAGCAGGGGCACAAAGGTGACGTCCAGAAAGATGAACCGGTCTTTGGCGTGGTTGACGATGTAGACAATCTGGTCGGCAAAGAGGCGCGGGTTGATGGTGTGGCAGACGGCGCCGGAGCCGGAGATGGCATAGTAGAGCTCAAAATGCCGGTAGCCGTTCCAGGCGAAGGTGGCGAGCCGGTCGCCCTGTTGGACGCCGAGGCGGCCCAGGGCGTTGGCCAGCTTCTTGATGCGCTTGAGGGCATCGGCATAGGTGTAGCGGTGAATGGGGCCTTCCACGGTGCGGCTGACGATTTCCTGAAAGCCGTGATTGAGAGCGGCATGCTCGATTAAATCGCTGACCAGCAAGGGGTCGTCCATCATCAATCCGCGCATGTTGTTTCCTCTCTCACGTCTTTTGTTTTCCGCGTCCTTGCGAAAGCGACGACCTTCTGAGCCAAGGGAAAGGTCCGAGCTATGGGCCCTCGCGTTCGCAAGGGCGCGGCGCGGGGATGCTACACCTCAAGCCACTGCTGGCGCACCTCCGCATTGTTTTGCAGCTCTTCAGGCGTGCCTTCAAACACCATGTGGCCGTGGCCCATCACATAGACCCGCTTGGAAATCTTCATGGCAATGGTGAGCTTTTGCTCCACCAGTAGGATCGACACCCCGCGCGCGGCGATCTGTTCTAAGAGCTCGGCCACTTGCTGAACGATCTTCGGGGCAAGGCCCTCAGTGGGTTCATCAATCATGATCACTTCAGGATCGCCCATGAGCGTGCGGCAGATGGTGAGCATTTGCTTCTCGCCGCCGGAGAGTACCGAGGCGTCCACATCGGCGCGTTCCTTCAAGTTGGAGAAGAGCTCGAACATGTCGTCCAGCGACCAGCGGCTGCCTGACTGCTTCTGGCCGGGCTTCAGGCCCAGCATCAGGTTCTGCCGCGTGGTGAGGCCAGGGAAGATATCGCGGTTCTCCGGCACATAGCCAATGCCGGCTTGCGCGATCTCAAAGGGCTTTTTGCCGACCATCTCATCGCCCTGGAAGAGGATGGAGCCTGAGGGGGCCACCTCGCCCATGATCGCCTTGCAGGTGGTGGAGCGGCCAACGCCGTTGCGTCCCAGAAGCGAAACGATCTCGCCTTGGCCCACCGTCAAGCTCACCCCTTGCAGGATGTGGCTCTTGCCGTAATAGGCGTGGAGGTCGGAAACGGTGAGCATGTCAGGCCTCCCCTTCCAGGGCAGTGCCCAGATAGGCTTCCTGCACCGCCGCACTGGCCCGCACGTTTTCCGGCGTGTCGGAGGCAATGATCTCGCCATAGACCAGCACCGAGATGCGGTCTGCCAGATCGAAGACGACGCCCATATCGTGTTCGACCACCACGAGGGTTTTGCTCTCGGTGACCTTGCGGATGAGACCGACAATGTATTCGGTTTCAGAGGCGCTCATGCCCGCGGTGGGCTCGTCCAGCATGATGATGTCGGCCCCGCCGGCAATGGTGATGCCGATCTCAAGGGCGCGCTGTTCGGCATAGGTCAGGACGCCGGCCAGGGTGCCGCGCTTATCGGCCATATTGATCTCGGCCAAGATCTCCTCGGTGCGCTGGGTGAGGTCGGGCTGGCGGTCCACCAGGTGCCAGAACGAGTACTTGTAATCCATCGCCCAGAGCAGGCCGCAGCGGATGTTCTCAAACACCGTCATGCGCGGGAAGATGTTGGTGATCTGGAAGCTGCGCGACAGGCCGCGGCGGTTGATCTCATATGGTTTGAGCTGGTCTACCGCCTCGCCGTTCAGGTGTACGCGGCCGCGGGTCGGCTGATACTTGCCGGTGATCAGGTTGAATAGGGTGGACTTGCCCGCCCCGTTGGGCCCGATAATGGCGTGGCGTTCACCCTTGGCGATGGCGAGGTTCACATCGCGGATGATCTCAACCCGCCCGAAGCTCTTGCACAGGCCCTGAAGCTGAATGGCAGCCGGTGTGGTCATGAGGGACCTCCGGCATAGTTGGCTTCATCCCAAGCGTCGCGGAACGTGGGCAGCTTGCGCCTCAGCAGCCATACGCAGAGCGCACCGAGCGCAAGCGCTGCCAGGAGGGGCAGCGGGTGGTGCGAGTTGAAGCTGAGGCCGAAGAGCGACATTTGTTCATCGCCTAGCGCAGCGTGGCGGGCATGGAAGGCGATCTCCAGAACACTGGCGCTGGCCAGTGCTAAGCCCAGAGCCGGCAGGGCGATGAGGGCATAGGGCTTGGCCAGAACACCGATCTTGCCCAGATGATAGGGCCGGAAATGGATGGCGATGAGGCCTGTGAGGCCGGAGGGAAAGAACATCACTGTGGCGACGAAGAGGATGCCCAGATAGAGCTGCCAGATTTCTGTGTAGAGGCTGAGCACGGTCTGCAGCAGGGTAAACACGATGGCGCCGATGATGGGGCCGATGAAGAAGCCGGCTCCCCCTAAGAACGTTATCAACAGAACCGAGCCGGAGGTGGCAAGGTTCAGGTTTTCTTCGGTGAGGATCTCAAAATTGATGGCAAAGAGCGCCCCTGCGATACCCGCAAAGAAGCCCGATGCGCAGAAGGACATGAAGCGTACCTTGCGCTGGGAGTAGCCCAGGAACTCTGCCCGCTCCTCATTGTCGCGCACGGCATTGGCCATGCGGCCCGCCGGGGTGCGCGAGTAGAGATACATGGCGGCCGCTGAGATTATCAGCCAGATGGCGGAGAGGTAG
>JBCDIP010000170.1:0-6500 GCA_038748855.1 Pseudomonadota bacterium | reverse complement strand
CCCGGGTGCACGTCCAGGCTTCCGGATGAAAACGAAATCCGGTCCTCATCGTCCTTTTTCCAGAACAAAGCCGAGCCGCATTTGGCGCAGAAGCCGCGCTGAGCAAAATCACTGGATCGGAACCAGGTCAGCCCATCCTGGCTCAACAGCTCAAAGTCGCTATCAGCCGCCCCGCTTGAGGCCCAGAGATGACCAGATTGCTTGCGGCATTGGGAGCAATGGCAAGCGGTGATGGTTTCAACCGGCCCCGTCACCTGGTAGCGCACGGAGCCACACAGACAAGAGCCCGCTGCGATGATGTTGCTCATGATCGCGGTCCTTTCTTATGCGTCAAGCGCCTTCGCCAGGGCCGCAATGTGGTCCACCGAGACGCCGCAGCATCCGCCGATAATCTGGACGCCATTGTTCACCCATTCTACAGACAACTCAGCAAACTCATCCGGGGTGAGATCGCCAAACTGCCATTCCGGCATCTTGAAATGGCCGGACTCTGGATAGGCCATCAACGGGCCGTCCCAGGTTTCGCGCAGGATATCGAGGGCTGGCTGGGTGACGTTGATATCGGAGTGCATAATGCCTGCAGCAACGCCGCCCGCGCTCAACAAGCTGGGCGCTATGTCGCCAAACGGTATGTCTGGGTCGTTGTACCCCCTAACATGACCGTCTTCATTGGCGCGGCAGCATATGCCGGTCCACACGGGCAGGCCTGTGGCCACGGCAATCTCGGTTGCCCAGACAGAGCGATGGGTGTCGCGCATCATTTCCATAATGATGAGATCGCAGCCCAGGTCCTTTAGCAGGTTCGCTTGATCGCTCAGCAATGCGCGCTCGTCTTCTTCGCTGATCGCATAGGTCGGATCGCGCTGGTCCGTGCCCGGCATCACGGGCCGCATGACTGAAAAGGATGCAGCCACGGCCACAGGATGAGGTGCTCGATCGGCGCTCGCCCGCGCGATCTCGTAGGACTGAGCGGTGAGCTTTTCCCACTTGTCTCTGTCATGACCGGCGGCCTGAATCATAGGCAAGGTGGTGGCATAGGTGTTCATGGCGATCACCTCGGCGCCCACGGAGATGTAGTCATCGTGAACGCTGGCCAGAATGTCCGGGGCGGTTTCTGTAGCGAACGCGCACCAGGCGGCGCCCACCATTTTGGCCCCACGCTTTTCCAGATCAGTTCCCGTGCCACCATCGATCAGGATGGTTTTGCCGCTCTCCAGTTTCTCAGCCAGATGATCGTACATTGCTGTGGTGCTCCCTTAAGCCGCATTCTGCCGTGCTTTTAGAAAGGCCGACATATGGAAGTTGGCCTGTTCTGGCAAGTACTGATAGTCCGTGCCCACGGGGCACGCATGCCTTGCTTTGCAGCCTTGGCTGAGGCAGTCAGCGCCCTGAGGGGTGCCAATATGGGCCACGCAGGCATCCACGTCGTAGCCCGTGCCATCAAACGCGTCCACAGGACAGGTGCTCAGGCACGGCTTGTCGCTGCAGCTTTCGCAAGGGTGTGCCGTGCTGGAGCCGGCCGGAAGATCGAGCACCTGAGGAACAACCAAGGCACCCCGGAAGGCGTGCCAAAGCCCGAAGTCCGGATGAATGTTCATGCCCAGCGGTGAGACGAACCCCGCCCTGGCTCTTTGCGCCCAGCTCAGGAAGGGCAATGGCGGCGTGGCGAAGGGAAAGAGCACGGTCCCGCCCAGCTTCTCAGCAAGGGCGCTCAAGACCTTCTCGGTCCAACTGTCCATCGTGGTGGTGGCGTCTGCCCGCTCTGCCGTGAAGCGCTGCCACATGAGCGGACCCGCATTGCCGATCAAGATCAGCGTCCCTGCCTTTCCCGGCACGCGGTCGTCCGGTCCCGGGTTAAAGCTGCCCAGGGGTACAAAGGAGGCGGCGGCGATTTCCGCCGCGATCTGATCGTAGGTCATGCCCTATGATGGCACCGGGCAGCCGGACGGTGAACGCGCACTTGCGACCTGTCAGGCCTCTAAACGGACGCGATGTACCGCTTCATTTCCTCAGCTTCAAACTCAGCTTCCGCGATGCGGTGCTTGACCACGTCGCCAATCGAAATGATGCCGGACAGCTTACCGCTCTGGACCACCGGAAGGTGGCGGAAACGGCCTTGTGTCATGGATTCCATGAGCTGATTAACGGTGTCGCTCTCGGAGCAGGTGACCACTTTTTGGGTCATAAAATCGGATGCCGGCTTGCTCAAGGCGGCTGCACCACCTTCGGCCACGGCGCGAACAATATCGCGTTCCGACAGTATTCCAGCAATCTTCCCGTTGCTGCTTAAAATGATAAGTGCACCGATCTTCCTTGTTCCCAGCACACTGGCGATATCCTGAAGTGTTGCCTCCGGGCTCGCCGTTTCTACATCTCGGCCTTTTTCGTTTAAAATTCCTCCGACATTCATGTTTTTCCTCCGTACATTTGCTCAGAGGACAGAGTAACACAAATCGATGTAAGGCCAAAATGGACCACTTGGGCAGGAGCGGTGCCTAGTCTTTGGGGATCACGTCCGCAAAGCCCTCAGTGCGCAATTTGAGGCCGGTTTCCTCTTCCATAATCTTCACCACGTGAGGGGTCCAGGCGCTGCCGCCATATTTGGCGCGGGCCTCGTGGAAGAGTTGTTCGACGAGGGTGGAGAGTTTCAGCGGAACGTCGTGCGCGCGGCCAAGGTCTGAGACGAAGCCCAGATCTTTGAGCCCCAGGTCCAGGGTAAAGCCGGTGTTCAGGCTGCCATTCAGGATCACCGGCGCCCAGTCTTCAAACTCCCGGCTATTGCCGGAGCTGGCGGTGATGGCTTCATATGCCTTGCCAAGATCAAGTCCGCCGGCCTTGGCCAACGAAAGGGCTTCGCCGGCGGCCACCAGATCTATGAGGCAGAGCATGTTGGAAATCACCTTGATGAGGGAGGCTGAACCAATCGGGCCCATATGCACGATCTGTGCGCTCATCAGTTCCAGGGCCGGGTGGTGGGCGCTGAGCACCTCTTCGTCCCCACCGGCCAGGATCGTCATCTCGCCGCTCACGGCCCGGTGGACGCCGCCTGTGAGCGGGGCTTCCAGGGTCTTTACGCCGTGCTCTTCGGCGAGCGCTGAAAGGCGCTTGATATCCTCCACGCCCAGCGTACTCATCTCAATCCAGGTGGCGCCGGAGTTCATGTGGGCAAAAGCGCCATGGGGACCTGCGACAACCGCCTCGCTGGCCGCCGGAGACGGCAGGCAGGTGATGAGGGCATCTACGCCCGAAGCCGCATCTGCAACCGAGGTGGCGGCCACCGCCCCGAGAGCCTCCGCCTTTGCCACTGCCACAGTGTTCAGATCATAGACCTTGAGCGCGATGCCCCCGGCCAATAGGTTGGCGGCCAGCTTGGCGCCGAGGGTTCCAAGCCCCACAAAACCATATCTCATTCAGGCGCCCTCAGTTTGGCCACGCAGGTCACCTCCACCAGACTTCCTCCATAAAGACCCTCTGATTGTATACAGGTGCGGGCCGGATAGGCGCCCTTGGGAAAGAACGTGCGGTAAACCGCGTTCATCGCGTCCAACTCAGCGATATCGGTCATGTGCACATCCACCCGCACGATGTCCTGCATGCCGAGGTCGATCTCTGCCAGGAGATCAGCGACGGTGGTCATCACCTCGCGGGTCTCAGCGGCTATGTCCCCCAGGACGGCTTGCCCTCTCACCGTGTCAGCCGCCACGACGCCTGCGATGAAGGCATAGCAATCATCCATGACGACACTGGTGAAGGGTGCATCGCTGTCGATGATGTGCGGGAAGTTCAGATGCTTGATCATTCAGAAGTCGACCGGCGCGCCACCTTCTTCCTTGCGGCGGGCCACGAAAGCATCCACTTCCTCTGCAATGGCTGGGTCCAGGTAAGGCTCCTCATAATCGGCAAGCGCCTGCTTCCACACGGTGTTGGCCTTTTGCATGGCCGTGGGGCTGCCGGCTTCCACCCAGCTTTCCGAATTGCGCCAATCGGAAATGATGGGGGAGTAAAAGGCCTCTTTGTAACGGTCCTGGGTGTGCTGGGTTCCAAAGAAGTGCCCGCCGGGACCCACGTCGCGCATGGCCTCCAGCGCAAGCTCGGCATCGTCCACCTTCATGGGCTTCAAGAATTCTGCGGTCATTTGAAGAAGATCCACATCCAGCACCAGCTTCTCAAAGGAGGCCTGAAGCCCGCCCTCCATCCAGCCGGCGGCATGCTTGATCATGTTGCCGTGGCCCATGGTGAGACCCCAGATGGAGAAGACGGCTTCATAGGCCGCCTGGGCGTCCACCGTGTTGGCCGCGTTCACATTGGAGGTGCGGTAGGGCACCCCATAGCGGCGCGCCAGCTGGCCGCCGACAATGGCGGTCTTCATGTATTCCGGTGTGCCGAAGGCCGGGGCGCCGGACTTCATATCCACATTGGAGGTGAAGCCGCCATAGATCACCGGTGCGCCCGGGCGCACCAGCTGGGTCATCATGATGCCTGCCAGGGCTTCAGCGTTCTGCTGGGCCAGCGCTCCGGCCAAGGTTACAGGAGCCATTGCGCCTGCCAGAGTGAAGGGGGTGACGACAATGATCTGGCCGGCTGCCGACATGTTGAGGATGCCATTCAGCATGGGCGTGTCCAGCCTGAGCGGGGAGGAGGTGTTGATCACCGAGAACAATGAGGGTTCTTGCTCCAGCTGCTCGCGGGAGACGCCGCGCGCGATGCGCGTCATCTCAATGCCGTCCGTGATGCGTTCCTGGCCCAGGGAATAGGCGTGGAACGTCTTGTCGGTGAGGGTGATGAAATCGCGCAGGCAGTCCAGATGGCGGGTCGAGGCGTGCCGGTCCACAGGCTCCACAGGATAACCGCCTGCGGCATGGAGAATGTTGAAATACTGAGTGAGCCGCAGGAAGTTCTGGAAATCCTTCGTGTTGCCGGTGCGCCGGCCCCCATCCATATCGTGCGAGTTGGGCGGGCTGGCTACGGGGCAATAGATCGTCCAGTTGCCGCCCATGCGCGTGTTGCGCTCCGGATTGCGGGCATGGACCGTGAACTCCGATGGGCAGGTCCTGATGGTCTCTTCCACGAGAGCCCGGTCAAAGCGCACGCGATCGGAGTTGGGATCAAGATCGGCCCCGGCCTTTTTCAGGATGGCCTTGGCCTCGTCGTTGATGAAGTCCATGCCAATCTCTTCCAGCACCTGAAGGGACGCGTTGTGGATGGCCTCGATCTCATCGTCTGAGATCAGTTTCATGGGCGGAAACGGATTGCGGGGCTGCTGCCAGGGGCGCTGCTCAATGGTGGCAGGGGCCGCACTCACAGCGCGGTTCTGGGCCCGTCTGCTGCCTTTCCGGCGTCCTCTACGTTCGTTTGGTTCTGCCACTTCGCTCATGGACGCATCATCCTTAAGTGTGTCACGGGGTGGGATCTTGGGGGTTGCCGCCCGGGAAGCCGGAAACCGTTGGGTCTTCGGAAATCTGCCGGCGCAGCCAGCGCTCAAACTTCTGGATCTTGGATTTGTGCTTGTGGGCGGTCTCGCACACGATCTGCCAGGAATGCCGACACGGCACGTCCAGCTCAAACGGGCACACCAGTTGACCCGTACCAATGTCTTCTGCCGCAAACGGCCACATGGCGATCGCAACACCCTTCCCGTCGGCGGCGGCCTGAAGAGCCATCACATAGCTGTCGAAGGCAAGGCGCCGGGAGGGTTTGAGATCGCTTAAGCCTGCCTCATCGAGCCAGGTTTGCCAGTCTTCCTCGGCCGTATAGACGTGGATCAAGGTGTGATTGCGCAGGTCTTCCGGTGACTTGATGGCGTTCTTGCCCTTCAACAGCTTGGGGCTGCACACCGGCGCCAGGCTGGAGCGGAAGAGCTTGCTGGAATGCAGGCCGTTCATCTTGCGCCGCGATAAGATGAAACCCACGTCCACGTTGCCCCGGTCCAGCTCCCAGTCCAGATACGAGGTGGAGAGGCGCACCTGCATTTGTGGATAGCGTTGCTCAAAATCGTAGAGCCGGGGGATGAGCCATTTCAGCGCCACCGTCACGTAGGTCTGCACTGTCAGCTCATGATCGGAACTGTCATCGGTGAAGATGCGGGTATGCTCTTCGATCCGGTCAAACGCCTCGCGCACCACGGGGAAATAGCTCATGCCCGCTTCGGTCATTTCCACCGGGCGTTTGTCGCGTTTGAAGAGCGACATGCCGAGCTGTTCTTCCAGCGCCCTGATCTGATGGCTGACGGCAGAACGGGTCACGTTCAGCTCGTCTGCTGCGGCGCGGAACGAGCTGGTTCTGGCAACCGCCTCGAACGCCATGAGCGCGCGCATTGGAGGTAGCTTGCGTCTGGCCACTTTAGCTCACCCTAGCATTTTGGGCCGTTGCCGTGAGAATCGCGAAAACCCCAAGGTCTCTCAGCCCATTCTTCATTTCCCCTGGTGACTGAGTTTCACCGGACGGTGAGAAAAATCATATATCGCGGGCGACGGATTTAGGCCAAAACTCGACAAACTTTG
>JBCDIP010000169.1:0-6502 GCA_038748855.1 Pseudomonadota bacterium | reverse complement strand
CGATTTTATCGGCAAATCGTTCACCACCGGGCCGGACGGCAAGCTCTACCAGTTGCCCGACCAGCAGTTTGCCAACCTCTACTGGTTCCGCAAGGACTGGTTTGACCGCGAAGATCTGCAGGCCCAGTTCAAGGAACGCTATGGCTACGACCTCGGCGTGCCGGTGAACTGGTCTGCCTATGAGGACATCGCTGAGTTCTTCTCGGTTCACGTGAAGGAGATCGACGGCGTTCGTGTCTATGGCCACATGGACTACGGCAAGCGCGCCCCTGATCTGGGTTGGCGCATGACCGATGCCTGGCTCTCCATGGCGGGCGCTGGTTCCAAGGGCAAGCCGAACGGTGTTCCGGTGGACGAATGGGGCATCCGCATGGAGCCCGGTACGTGTAACCCGGTGGGCGCATCTGTGTCCCGCGGCGGGGCGGCCAATGGCCCGGCAGCGGTTTACGCCATTCGCAAGTGGGATGAGTGGCTGCGCAAATACGCCCCTCCCGGTGCGGCCAGCTATGACTTCTACCAGTCGCTGCCGGCTCTCAGCCAAGGCAACGTGGCCCAGCAGATCTTCTGGTACACCGCGTTTACCGCCTCCATGGTGAAGCCCAAAGCTGATGGCAACAACACGGTGGATGATGAAGGCAAGCCGCTGTGGCGTATGGCTCCGTCTCCGCACGGTCCGTACTGGCAAAAAGGCCAGAAGCTTGGCTATCAAGACGCCGGTTCTTGGACACTGTTTAAGTCCACGCCCGTTGACCGCCGTAAAGCGGCCTGGCTCTACGCACAGTTTGTGGTCTCCAAGACAGTGGATGTGAAGAAGAGCCATGTGGGCCTGACCTTCATCCGCGACAGCTCCGTGAACCACGAGAGTTTCACTGAGCGCGCGCCGAACCTCGGCGGCCTGGTTGAGTTCTACCGCTCGCCCGACCGGGTGCTGTGGACCCCGACCGGCGTCAACGTTCCGGATTATCCCAAGCTGGCGCAGATCTGGTGGCAGCAGATTGGGGATGTGAACTCCGGTGCGTTTACCCCGCAACAGGCTATGGACCGGTTGGCTGCAGAAATGGACCAGACCATGGCCCGCATGCAGTCCGCGGATGAGCGCGCCAAGATCTATGGCGGCTGCGGCCCACGGCTCAATGAAGAAAAAGACCCCTCAGAATGGCTGAACAAGGAAGGCTCGCCCAAAGCGAAGCTGGACAACGAAAAGCCTAAAGGGGAAACCGTCGACTACGACGAGTTGATCAAGCGCTGGAAGCAAGGCTGAGGAGGTCTCCGGCATAACGCGATATCGCTCAGCCGGGAAGTTCAGAGCTTCCCGGCTGAGTTTTCTTTAAGGACATAAATCAAGTAGTCTGTTTGGGGCTTGAGTGTGGGGAGCGACGGACGGCGTCAATGTCTCTGGTTTTAAAAGACGTTGTGAAACGAGTGGGGGCGGAGACCCATATCTATCCCTGTTCGCTGGAGCTTGCGCCGGAAGGGTTCAACATTCTTCTGGGGACCACCTTGTCCGGCAAGACCAGTCTGATGCATCTGATGGCCGGCCTTGAGCGGCCCACCTCTGGGGAAGTCTGGTTTGATGGCGCTGACGTGACAGGGGTCTCGGTGCAGAAGCGCAACGTCTCCATGGTGCACCAGCAGTTCATCAACTATCCCAACTTCACGGTTTACGAGAACATCGCTTCGCCATTGCGGGTGACGCATCTGGCGCGCGATGAGGTGGACAAACGGGTGCGCGAGATCGCCGATCTCCTGCAGCTTACCCCGATGTTGGAACGCCGCCCAAGCCAGCTTTCCGGCGGCCAGCAGCAACGTACGGCGCTGGCGCGGGCTCTGGTGAAAGATGCCGATCTTGTGCTGCTGGATGAGCCGCTGGCGAACCTCGACTTCAAGCTGCGGGAAGAGTTGCGCGATGAACTGCCCAAGCTCTTTGCCGGGCGAAAATGCACCGTGGTCTACGCCACCACCGAACCCAGCGAAGCCCTGCTGCTGGGTGGCCACACCGCCACATTGCATGAAGGACGCGTAACCCAGTTTGGCTCGACGGCCATGCTTTATCGGCAGCCGGGCGATCTGTTGAGCGCCCAGGTGTTTTCCGACCCCCCAATCAATGTGGCCACGGTGCGCAAGCGCGGCACCCGCTTCCATCTTACCGAGCAGGTGAGCTGGCCGGTGCCGAAGGCGCAGAAGACTCTCTCCGACGGGTCCTACACCATCGGCACCAGGCCCCACTTGATCAGCCCGGTGCGCACCGGCAGATCTGCCGTAAAGATCGAAGGCGACGTGCTGATTACCGAGCTGAGCGGCTCTGAAACCGTGATTCACTTTGATCTCGGCCAGCAAACCTGGATCTCGCAATCGCACGGCATCCACCCCTTCGAGGTGGGCGAGCGCGTGGCTTTCTATGCGGACCTTGCCAAGTCCATGTATTTCGACCGGGAGGGAAAACTGCTCTGATGGCGCGGATCGGTCTCCATAACGTGCGACACAGCTATGTGGCGAACCCGGCGTCCGATGTAGACTGGGCGCTGAAGCACATGGATGTGGAATGGCAGGATGGCGGCGCCTACGCTCTGCTCGGGCCGTCGGGCTGCGGCAAGACCACCTTGCTCAACATTATCTCCGGCTTGATCTCACCCAGCGAGGGTTCGGTTACCTTTGACGGCACGGACGTGACCGGCACACCACCCGATCACCGTAACATTGCCCAGGTGTTCCAGTTCCCCGTGGTCTACGACACCATGACGGTCTACGACAATCTGGCTTTTCCCTTGCGCAACCGCGCGGTGAAGGAAGGAGCGGTGGATGCAAGGGTGCGCGAAATTGCGGCTATGCTTGATCTCACCTCAACCCTTGAGCAGCGCGCGGCGGGCCTGACGGCAGACGGCAAACAGAAGATCTCCCTCGGCCGCGGTCTGGTGCGCTCTGATGTGAATGTCATCATGTTCGATGAGCCGCTGACGGTGATTGATCCGCATCTGAAATGGGTGCTGCGCTCCAAGTTGAAGGAACTGCACCAGCGGGTAGGGGCCACCATGATCTATGTGACCCATGACCAGACCGAGGCGCTGACCTTTGCTGACCAGGTGGTGGTTATGCATGAAGGCTCGGTGGTGCAGATCGGAACGCCGGTGGATCTGTTTGAGCGGCCGCGCCACACATTCGTTGGACACTTCATCGGGTCGCCCGGCATGAACGTGTTGCCCGGCCAGATTGACGGCACGAAAGTCATGCTGGGATCTACGGCAGTCGGCAAAATCTCTAAAGGTACTGAAGTTCCTGACGCATCAGGAAACATAGAAATTGGTGTCAGACCGGAGTTTGTAACGTTTGCCACCAAGGGCGTGCCGGTTCAGGTCACGAAAGTGAGCGATGCCGGACGCTTCCAAATCGTTGAAACACAACATGAAGGCCACACCATCCGTCTGCTGGTCCCGGAGGGCAAACCCGTGCCGTCTGAGGCCGCCAAGCTGGCCTTTGATCCAAAGTACACGCAAGTTTACGTGGACGGTTGGGCGGTGAGCTGAGGCGAGGCATATGGCAAGCAAGACCGAGAATCAAAAGGCCTGGCTGTTCGTTCTGCCCGTTGTGCTGCTGGTGGCGTTCAACGCACTGATCCCGCTGATGACTGTGGTGAACTACTCCGTGCAGGAAACCTTCGGAGACAACGTGTTCTTCTGGGAGGGGGTCAAGTGGTACGAACAGGTCCTCAATTCCGAACGCTTCCATGACTCGCTCCTGCGCCAGCTGGCCTTTACCGGCACAATCTTGGTCATCGAGATCCCTCTTGGGATTGCCATCGCGCTCACCATGCCGCGCAAAGGGCCCTGGGTGCCGGTGTGCCTGGTGCTGATGGCGCTGCCGCTCCTCATTCCGTGGAATGTTGTGGGCGCCATGTGGAACATCTTTGCCCTGCCGGATATTGGCCTGCTCGGCAGAACCATCAATGCGCTTGGGATCGAATACAATTTCACCCAGCAGCCCGTGGCGGCCTGGACAACGACCGTGCTGATGGATGTCTGGCACTGGACTTCCCTAGTGGTTCTGCTTGCCTATGCAGGTCTGTGCGCCATTCCGGACGCCTATTACCAAGCGGCCAAGATTGATGGTGCGGGTCCTTGGGCGGTGTTCCGCTATATTCAGCTGCCCAAGATGAAGCGGGTTTTGACCATCGCAATTCTGCTGCGCTTCATGGACAGTTTCATGATCTACACCGAGCCCTTCGTGCTCACCGGTGGCGGACCCGGCAACACCACCACATTCCTCTCCATTGACCTGGTGAAAGTGGCGCTTGGGCAGTTCGACCTCGGCCCGGCGGCGGCCATGTCGCTGATCTACTTCCTGATCGTGTTGTTGGTCTGCTGGGTGTTCTACACGCTAATGATGCGCAACGAGGAGGCATGATGAGACGGTTCACCTGGCTTGCCCCGACCCTTTACATCATCTTCCTGTTGCTGCCGATCTATTGGCTGCTCAACATGTCGTTCAAAACCACGAACGAGATTTTGGGCACCTTCACCCTGTGGCCCCAGGACTTCACCCTGGACAATTACCGCAAGATCTTCACCGATCCCACCTGGTATAACGGCTACTTCAACTCCATCATTTATGTGGTGATGAACACGGCAATCTCGGTGACCGCGGCACTGCCGGCCGCGTATGCGTTTTCCCGCTACCGGTTCTTAGGCGACAAGCACCTGTTCTTCTGGCTTTTGACCAACCGTATGGCCCCGCCGGCAGTGTTTGCCCTGCCCTTCTTCCAGCTCTACTCGGCGTTCGGATTGTTTGACACCCACATTGCCGTGGCGCTGGCGCATTGCCTGTTCAACATTCCGCTGGCGGTGTGGATCCTGGAAGGGTTCATGTCGAGCGTGCCGCGCGAGCTGGATGAGACCGCCTATGTGGATGGATACCCCTTCTGGCGGTTCTTCATCAAAATCTTCCTGCCCACGATCTCAGCGGGCATCGGCGTGGCCGCCTTCTTCTGCTTCATGTTCTCCTGGGTGGAACTGTTGCTCGCCAAGACCCTGACGTCTGTGGCCGCAAAACCGATTGCCGCAACCATGACCCGAACGGCCAGCACGTCGGGCTATGAGCTCGGATTGCTGGCGGCGGCCGGCTGTTTGACAATCATTCCGGGCGCCTTCGTGATCTATTTCGTCCGTAACTATATCGCCAAGGGCTTTGCCCTGGGCCGGGTGTAGGAGGGCGCGCGCTATGGACTTCTCCTGGATGGCTTGGACCTGGCCCACGCTGGGGTTCTTCAGCTTCATTGCCCTGTGCCTGATCGCCATGATGGTGTGGGAATGGAAGGACCCAGGCGGCGGACCGCGGCGCGGCATTCTCACGCTGGAGACCACCCGGGGAGACCGGTTGTTTATCTCCCTGCTCGGCGCCGCCTTTATCTTCCTGGGCTGGCTTTGGGTCATGAGCACGCCGCTGTGGGGAGGGCTGGCGATCTCCCTCCTCTGGATCGTGTTCGTGTTCAGATATGTTTAAGGCAGGGAGAGCCGCTTCATAATCCCAGCGGCCATCCGTTCCGTCACCGTCTCAAAGTATGGCGCCTCTTCGAACTCTGGATGCCACAACATCCATAAAGGACGGCTCTTGGGCTCATACTGCTCAAGACGCTGCAAACCATCGTTTCGGTCCGCGATAAACCGCGGCAGAAAGCCGATGGCGATCCCCGATTCAATGATGGTATGCAGACCGGATATGCTGGTGGCGGTGAAGCGGACGCCAACTTCGCTGCCCTCGCTCTCCGACCATCTCACCTCTTGCAAGTGCGCCTGACCACTGTCCAAAGCCGCCCAGGCTTCGTTGGCAAGCCGCGGGCGGGTGGCTGAATAAACCGCGTACTCAACGTCGGCCAGGAACCGTGAGTGGGTCCCACCCCCCATGGGCGGGCCGAGCCGCAGTGCAATGTCAGCCTCACGTCGGCGCAGGTTCAGGTTCCTGTCGTCTCCCACCAGTTCTATGCGGTAATTGCGCTCCTCGGTGAGGGCATGGATCATAGGCGCCAGCAGGTGATCGCAGATGTAATCCACAGACGTGATGCGGATCGTCTGGATGGGCCGCCGGTCTTGCGGGGCGGTGAGTTTGTCGAGGGTCAGGTCAAGCGAACGTTCAGCGTCTTTCAGGTGCCCGAAGACATCGCGGCAGACCTGAGTGGTTTCCAGATGGCGTCCGCCTCTCTCAAGCAGGCGGCGGCCAATATCGCGTTCCAGGGATCTCACCCTGCGGCTCACCGTGGTTTCATCGATGCCGAGACGGCGCGCGGCCTCCGCATAGGATCCGGTCGACACAACGGCCAGCAATGTATGGAGCGCATTCCAATCTGTCATCTGACCAGCGAAACCCCAACCCATCCCGGTCTTTCGAAATCTTAATGTAGCATAGGATTTCAGCCTTTGAAGAGGGCGCGTGTCAGTTGGGTAAACGCACCGCAGAGCGCCGCAATCCGGCACAAGCTGCGGGTCCCAGTAACATAGCCAATAAGTATGACTTG
>JBCDIP010000168.1:0-6521 GCA_038748855.1 Pseudomonadota bacterium | reverse complement strand
TTTCGTCACCGTGCAAGTATATTTCGTGTAATTTTTATCGATATCGTAGAGCCTGGCCGCTACCGTGACTTTGGGGCGCCAAAATAATGGTGTCGGCAACTCAACAACGTGCATATCCAGAACGCCGCCCCTTTGATATTCGGAGACAAAGACATCCATCGCAAGATCCCCGGCGCGCGGAGATGTTCTTTCAGATATCAATGGAAGTGAGAACAGCTCCTCCAATGCTTCTTGGAGTTTTTCATCAAGGCCGCTCTTTTGAAAATTGATCGTATTATTTATGAATGCACTTAAATCATACCGCTGAGGCACGACAGCCAAGGTGCCA
Source organism: Pseudomonadota bacterium (assembly GCA_038748855.1). Taxonomy (GTDB): domain Bacteria; phylum Pseudomonadota; class Alphaproteobacteria; order Rhizobiales; family CAJQND01; genus JAAEUE01. The sequence goes on along the minus strand of JBCDIP010000168.1, from coordinate 6,193 downwards.
AGATAGACCCTCGGCTTCTCTTTCCTAAAAATCTTCCCAAGTAAGTTGCGCAATGTCTGTTTATCCAACACGGCGGTCAACATAAGGCGACAGGGCCCCTGAAACTGAGCCAGTCACCATCAACCTAAGATGGTATTGCTGCGAAAGATGTCAACCAGCGCTTAGTGTGAGGGTTGCGTTTACGTTGGAGACACGCTCGTGGCGGAAACCTCACCGTTCACAATACAGCCGAAAAGTGTCTCTGGAGTTCACGGAGCTCAAGCGGCTTGCCTTCAAGTACAGGCGGTAATGTGCATCGCCAGGCGATGGTCCCGTTTCAGCCAAGGCGCAGAGATCATTCATGACCGCGACTTGCAACCGGCTGGCGTCATTCAGTTTCCTTCACAGCCGAACAGATCATCTATGAATGCTGATCACACCAGTCTAACCTATTGCAGATGAATTCAGAACATTCTGCGAGGCCAAGTTGCCGAGAAAGTCCGCAGTGCTGACGTTGGAGCCTCACCTGATCGACGAAAGGAGCCCGCCGTGACGACCCTTTTCATTCTCTTCAGCATTCTTGGAACCCTTCTGTTCGGCGCCATGAGCCCGGGGCCCAGCTTTGTTTTGGTCACGCGCATTGCCCTGGCAAACTCTCGCGCCAACGGCCTGGCCGCCGCGCTTGGCATGGGGGCCGGAGGCTTGCTCTTCTCCCTTCTCGCCCTGTTTGGCCTCATCGCCCTTCTGCAGCAGGTCGGCTGGCTCTACCTGACGGTCAAGCTGGCCGGCGGCCTCTATCTCATCTATCTGGCCCACAAGATCTGGCGCGGCGCCAAAACGCCCCTGGCCACCAGCGCGCCCGGCACCGTCCGAACGCAGTCGCTCTTTAAGAGCTTCTGGCTCGGCTTCGCCACCCAGGTGGCCAATCCGAAAACCGCGGTGGTCTACGCCAGTATCTTTGCGGTGTTCCTCCCGGCAAACCCCACGCTCTCTCTTCTGCTTCTTCTGCCGCCGGCGGTCTTTCTGGTGGAAGCCGGGTGGTACGCGCTGGTCGCTCTCCTGTTCTCAGCCCAGCGGCCAAAGGCCGTCTACCTGCACCACAAAAAGTGGTTTGACCGCTTGGCAGGCGCGCTGCTCGGAGCCATTGGCGTGCGCCTGGTGAGCGACAGCGTGCGCTAGCTGAAGGCAAACGCCCCCTCACTCCTCGCGCGCCAAGTGCTGGGCCAGCAGGATGCCTCCGATCACCAGCACCAGCGCCACGGCGTGGTACACATGGAACGCCTCGCCCAAGATCAAAACGGCCAGCAGGGCCCCAAAGATCGGCACCAGGTTGAGGTAGAGCCCGGCCCGGTTCGGCCCATAGATCCCCACCGCCTTGATGAAGAGCCCCTGGGCGAGCATGGCCGGGAACACCGCGGTGAACACCACCACCGCCCAGGCCTTGAGGGATGAGGGGAAGATCAGACTGTCGGTGACCACCTCATAGGCCACCGCCGGCACCGAGATCGCCGCCGCGCTGATGGCCATCACCGCCAGCATGCTCACCCAGTGAATGTCGGGCTTGGCCTGCAATGCCGCCGAATAGGCCCCATAGATGAACGCGGCGATCAGCATGAGGAAGTCGCCATAGTTGACGTTCAGGTCCAACAGCAAGCGCGGATCGCCCTGGGCCGCCACGAGCACCACCCCAATGAGGGTCACCGAATAGCCCGCCGCCTGCGCCCAGTGGGTCGAGACGCGGAACACCACAAAACTTAAGATGAAGATGAACATAGGCATGGCGGCCTGGATGATCGTCACGTTGATCGCCGTGGTGTGGACCAGGGCGGAGTACAAAAAGAAATTGAAGACCGCAAAGCCGCTGGCTCCCATAGCCGCGAGCTTCAGCCAGTTCTCGCGGATCACCGGCCAGTCGCGCCGCAAATGATGATGACCGATGGCGAGCAGCACCACAGCGGTGATCACCCAGCGGAACTCGGTCAGCAGCAATGGCGACACATGCCCCACCGCCAGACGGCCGGCCACGGCATTGCCGCCCCACGACAGGGTGACAAACACAAGCAGGAACGGTGCATTGTTGAACAATGCCGTCAGGAAGCTCGCCATGAGAAGTCTCGCTGTTGCCCCAAAAGGAGGGCGAAAGGAAGCGCCAGTGTTAGCACACATGATCCCGGCGCGGCATTGCTAATTGCCGCAAGTGAGCCTCAAGCGCTATGGTGGGCGCCCCGCCACGCTCACATTCCCAAAGAGGCCCCCATGGACACCGTGCATATGACCCTTGATGAGGTCCACGCACTGACCCACAAAGTGCTCACAAAACATGGCTGCGACGACGCCAACGCCACCGCCATTGCCGACAACATCACCGGCGCTGAACGCGACACCGCCACGTCTCATGGCGTGTTTCGCCTGCCGGGCCACGTGACGAGCCTGTCCAACGGCAAGGTGAACGGCAAGGCCAAGCCGACCCTTGAGCGCCTGAGCCCAGGGGTGGTCAAAGTGGACAGCGACGGCGGCTTCACGCCCCTGGCCTTTCAGGTGGGCAAGGATGCGCTGATCGAGGCGGCCCGGGAGAACGGTATCGCGGTTCTGGCGATCACCCGCACCTTCCATTTCGCGGCCCTTTGGCCGGAAACCTCCGCCCTGGCCGAAGAGGGTCTGGTGCCGCTCGCGGTCACCTCCTCGCCTCCCTATGTGGCCGCGGCCGGTGGCAAGAAGCCGTTCTTCGGCACCAACCCCATGGCGTTTGCCTGGCCCCGCAAAGACGGCCCGCCCATGGCGTTTGACCAGGCGGCGGCGGCGATGGCGCGCGGCGAAATCATGATCCATGCCCGCGACGGACATGAGGTTCCGGGCGGGGTCGGCATCGATGCCGACGGCAACCCGACCAACGACCCGAACGCGATCCTGACGGGCGCTCAGTTGACCTTTGGCGGCTATAAAGGGTCGGCCATCGCTTTGATGATCGACCTGCTGGCCGGCCCGCTCATCGGCGAGGCGTTCAGCGCTGAGGCCGGCCGGGCGGACAATGGGGATGGCGGCCCTGCGCTCGGCGGCGAGTTCATCATCGCCATCGATCCTCAGCGCCTTGGTGCGGGCGACAGCTATCTGGATCATGCCGAGCAGCTGTTTGCGGAGATGACCGAGCAGCCCGGTGTGAGATTGCCCGGAGACAGACGTTTGAAAGCGCGCGCTGTCACGCCCAGTGAGGGTGTTCATGTGCCAAAATCCTTGCATGAGAAAATCACCGAACTCGCCGCGGGGTGAGATCGGGGATCTGAGGGGGTTTGATGGAGGGGGTGAGAAACAAAAAATGGGCCCGTTGCGGGGCCCATTTGTCGAAGCGTAGCGTCAAGTAGCCGGAAGAGCGTCACGCTGTCAAGGAAAAAATTACTATTTTTCCACTTTTTCTGGATTTGGTCGTGGTGTCAATGGGTTAGGCGGGGGACACGCGTTCCAAGCAAACGCCACTTGATGAGGGACTTTTCCGGTTGTGTACATAACCACCCGGCGTCCTTGCGAACGCGAGGACCTTCTCAGCCAAGTGGAAGATACGAGCTATGGGCCCTCGCGTGCGCAAGGGAGCGGAACCCTCGCCTAGCCGCCGCGCAGGGCGAAGACCTCGATGGCCGCGGGGCCGAGGATGACCACGAAGATCACCGGAAGGAAGAAGGTGATCATCGGCACCGTCAGACGCGGTGGCAGCGCGGCCGCCTTACGCTCGGCTTCCGCCATGCGCATATCGCGGTTTTCCTGGGCCAGAACCCGCAAGGCGCTGCCCAAGGGCGTACCATAGCGTTCCGCCTGGATCAGGGAGGTCACCACCGCCTTCACGCCCACAAGACCGGTCCGTTTGCCGAGGTTCTCATAGGCCAACCGGCGTTCCTGCAGGTAAGACAGTTCCGCGTTGGTAAGTGACATTTCCTCAGCCAGCGGAATGGAGGCAGACGTGATCTCACCGGCAACCCGCTTAAAGGCCGCCTCGATCGACATGCCCGATTCCACACAAATCAGCAGCAAGTCCAGGGCATCCGGCCAGGCCCGCATGATCGACACCTGACGGCGTTGGACCAGATTTTTCACCACAATGTTCGGCGCATAAAAGCCCAGATAGCCTGCGCCCAAGCTCACCAGCAGCCGGATCATAGCGGTCTGCTCGGGCATGAACACGTAAATGTAGGCAAAAGCGCCTGCCGCAAAGACGAACGGCCCCATGGCCCGGCAGAACACGAAGGTGATCAAATGGCCCGGCTGGCGCAAACCCGCCATGCGCAACTTGTCTTTGGTCTCGGTGGGATCGATCAAGTTTGACAGCTTGAACTTGTCCACCGTGTTGGCCATGAAGCCGCTTGAATCCTCGCGCAGCCTTGGATTTTTGGCCTGCGCCAGAGCTTCCCGGTTGGCCGCTTTCAGGCGCTCGCGCTCGCTGGCCACAGATTTCATACGGCTGCGCAGCTTATCGCCTTCCAGGAACGGCGCGATGATCGTGACGAACGCGGCAAACGTCGCCAGCCCCGCCAGCACCATGATCATGTTGACCGGCTGGAGAATGAAGTTGAAAAGCTCACCCATGATGTAACCCCACGCCCCGCGTCTAGAAGTCGAAGTTGATCATCTTGCGCATGATCAAGATGCCGATGGTCATCCAGACCGCGCAACCGGTGAGCATCATCTTGCCGAGCTCGTCGGTGAAGAGCAGCCCGATATACTCCGGCCGCAGCATGTACAAAGCCAATGTGATCAGGAACGGCAGCGCGCCGATGATGGCTGCAGAAGACTTCGCTTCCTGAGACACAGAGCGGATCTTGCCCTTCATCTTCTTGCGGTCGCGCAACACGTTGGACAAGTTGCCCAAAGCTTCCGACAGGTTACCACCTGTTTTGGCCTGAATGGCGAGCACGATGCCCAGGAAGTTCACCTCCTGGAGCGGAACCCGCTCATACATCCGCTCAATGCCCTGGTCGATCGTGATGCCCACGCGCTGGGCTTCCACCACTTCGGCAAATTCCGGCGCCACAGGATCAGCCGCCTCGTTGGCGATGATTTGAAGGGTGTCGTTGATCGGCAGGCCGGCCTTCACGCCGCGCACCATCACGTCGATGGCGTTGGCAAATTCTTGCAGGAACTTCTCTTGCCGCCGCTTTCTGACGAACATCACCGTCCAGCGCGGCACACCCAAGGCGCAGGCAAATCCGGCCATACCCGCCAGAATCGGCGGCTGGCCCGCGGCAAACATCACCGCCAGGGCGACAACAATGCCGAAGACAAAGCTGAAAATCCAGAAGGCCTGAGGCGAATAGGGCAGCCCGGCCTGGGTGAGCAGAGCCCTGATGGTCAGCCGCTTCTTCTTGGATTTGGCTTCTTTTTCAATCTGCTGCAGGGTGTCTTGCACCTGCTTGCGCCGATTGTCCCGGTTGTCACCGCTGGCTTCAGCGCCCAACAGTTTGCGGGCCAGGCTTTCTGAGGTTTTGCCGCCAACCGCATCAACCCGCTTCTTCTGCTCCGCCTCGCCATTGATGTAGGGGAGCAAAATCACAATGAGGATCGTGCCAACGGCGATACCGATGACCCCGATCGTCGCGAACTGGATGAATTCGTGGCTCAACTCAGGCACTGGATTTGACTTCCCTTGCTAGTGTGTGGCTTCCGTGCGCGCTTCAGCCGCTTCAAGGGCCGCAGCCAGTTCGGCTTCTTCGCCATAGTAGCGGGCGCGGTCCCAGAAGTGCGGGCGCGCGATGCCGGTTGATCTGTGCAGACCCATGATCTTGCCTTGGGCATCTTCACCTTGAATGTCGTAGATGAAGAGATCCTGGGTGATGATCACATCGCCTTCCATGCCCACCACCTCGGTGATGTGGGTGATCTTACGAGAACCGTCGCGAAGACGAGCCGCCTGGACGATCACGTCGATGGAGCCAACGATCATTTCCTTAATGGTCTTGGACGGCAGCGAGAAACCACCCATGGTGATCATGGATTCCAGCCTGGACAGCGCCTCGCGCGGGGTGTTGGCGTGGAGCGTTCCCATGGAACCGTCGTGACCGGTGTTCATGGCTTGGAGAAGGTCAAAGGCTTCCGAGCCACGCACCTCACCCACGATGATCCGCTCAGGACGCATACGCAGACAGTTTTTCACCAGGTCGCGCATGGTCACTTCGCCCTCACCCTCCAGGTTGGGCGGTCGCGTCTCAAGACGCACGGTATGCGGCTGCTG
>JBCDIP010000167.1:0-6522 GCA_038748855.1 Pseudomonadota bacterium | reverse complement strand
CAGACGTCGATACTGAGACCGCAGCTCAGGACGTGCGAGAGAAGGTGGATCAGGCCAAGGCTGATCTTCCCGACGATGCCAAGGAACCCACCGTCAACGAAGTAAACTTCAATCTGTTTCCCACCTTGATCGTGGGGCTGTCGGGTGACGTTCCAGAACGCACGCTCTACCGCCATGCACGCCAGCTTCAAGATGAACTCGAGGCTATCCCCTCGGTGTTGGAGGCTAATTTGAATGGTGAGCGCGAGGAATTGCTTGAAGTTATCATCGATACAAAACGCCTGGAATCCTACCAGATTACGCAGCAGGAGCTGTTCAATACGGTGGCCCGCAACAACAAGCTTGTGGCTGCTGGCTCGTTTGACGGGGGACGCGGACGCTTCAGCATTAAGGTGCCAGGGCTGATCGAAAAAGCGCGAGATCTCTATCAGCTGCCGATCAAGGAGGTCGACGGCACAGTGGTCACGCTGAACCAGTTGGCCGATATCCGCCGCAGTTTTAAAGACCGGACGTCCTATGCCCGCTTCAATGGCCGGCCGGCCATATTGATCACGGTGGTGAAGAGGCCTGGCGAAAACATCATCGAAACCAACGATAAAGTGCGCGAGGTCGCCGACAAGCTGCGCGCAACTTGGCCGAGCTCCGTTCACGTGAACTATGCTCTGGATGAGTCCGGAGACATCCGCGAGACGTTTAGCTCTCTTCAAAGTGCTATTATTACCGCCATTGCGCTTGTGATGATCATTTGTGTAGCAGCGCTCGGTATGCGATCGGCGCTGTTGGTCGGTATCGCGATTCCCACCTCATTTATGATCGGCTTTCTGATCGTGTTCATGACCGGTCGCAGCGTCGATAACATGCTGATGTTCGGCATGGTGCTGACGGTGGGCATGCTCGTGGATGGCGCCATTGTTATTGTCGAGTATGCTGATCGGAAAATGGCGGAAGGTCTTGAGCGGTTGGAAGCCTATATCCAAGCCGCAAAACGCATGTTCTGGCCAATCGCCTCGTCTACGGCCACCACATTGGCCGCGTTCCTGCCTATGCTGTTTTGGCCAGGCGTTCCCGGCAAGTTTATGTCCAACCTACCGGTGACGGTGGTGATTGTTTTGACCGCATCATTGCTGACTGCCATGATTTTGCTTCCTGTGCTGGGCTCCATGCTCGGCAAGACAGTGCAGAAGGATGGCGCGGCATCCAAGGCGCTTGCGGGCGATCAGCAGACCGATCTGTCGAAGTTGAAAGGCTTCACTGGGCTCTACACGCGGTCTTTGGCGACCCTTGTGCAGGCACCGCTTGCGGTCACCATTATCGCTTTTCTGGGCATGGCCTCGATCGTCAATCTCTACCAGACCAACAATAACGGCGTCACATTCTTTGTTGAAACCGAACCGACCCAAGTTCTGCTCTATGTTCGTGGCCGCGGTAACCTCTCAGCGGAGGAGAAACTCTCCATTGTGCGCGAGGTGGAAGAGATTGTTCTGAAAATCGATGGTGTAGAGGACATCGCCACACAAGCTGGCTCCTCCGGCGGTGGCAGCCCGGATCTTGGCGCTGGCCTTGATGTGCCTAAGGATGCCATTGGGCAGCTCACAATTGAGCTTCTGCCCTTCAACCAACGGCAGCCCGGCAATCAGCTGATGGCCGAGATCCGGCAGAAGGTCGGTCATATTCCTGGGGTGATCATTGAGGTTCGCAAACGTGAGGATGGTCCACAGACCGGTAAGGACATCCGCCTGCAAATACTCTCCCAAGATCGGGCCCTCGCCAATGCCACAGCCGTTCGGGTGCGCGAGCACTTGGAGAAGAACATGACCGGTCTGGTGGATGTGGAAGACGAAACACCCCTTCCCGGAATTGAGTGGAACCTGAAGATTAACCGCGAAGAAGCAGGCCGCTTCGGTGCCGACATCGTCTCTGTGGGCGCTTTGATCACCATGATCACTGATGGCGTTCTGATCGGCACGTTCCGTCCGGACGATTCCAGCGATGAGGTGGACATACGCGCCAGACTGCCAGAGAACCAGCGTGCATTAAGCCGTTTGGAAGACTTGAGGCTGCCAACGGACAAAGGCCTGGTGCCGATCCGAAACTTTGTTGAGCGGGAAGCCAGACCCGCTGTTGACAGCATCATTCGCAAGGACGGCAAAACCTCGGTGTTTGTAAAGGCCAACACCCTGGATGGCGTGCTCGCGGACGATAAAGTCAAAGAGCTAAGCGCCTGGCTTGACAGCCAGCAATGGCCAAACGGTATTGAGTTTGTTTTCCGCGGCTCCGATGAGGAACAAAAGGAATCGTTCGCCTTCCTGATGAAAGCCGTCGCAGCGTCCATCTTCATCATGTTCATGATCTTGGTGACACAGTTCAACAGTTTCTATTACACCGCCATCACACTATCGACAGTGGTCATGTCGGTGATTGGCGTTCTCATCGGAATGATGATCACCGGCCAATCATTCTCGGTCATCATGACCGGCACCGGGATCGTCGCCTTAGCGGGCATTGTTGTGAACAACTCAATCGTGCTGATCGATACATTCCAGCACTTAAGGTCACGGGGCCTGGAGGTCATCGATGCCGTGCTGCGCGCCTGCGCTCAGAGGCTAAGACCCGTCCTTCTTACCACCGTCACCACCATTTTTGGTCTCCTTCCAATGATGTATCAGCTGAATGTTGATTGGTTCGCACCTTCGATCACCATTGGCTCTGTGACATCCATCTGGTGGGTGCAGCTTTCCACGGCGATCATTTTTGGACTTGGCTTTTCTGCCCTGCTGACTTTGGTGCTGACCCCGGTCTGGATCGCTGCGCCATCGGTGTACAAGGCCAGGTGGCACCACTTGCGTGAGCGGATCGCCGCTCGCAGATCTGCGGGAATGCGCGGGCTAAACGCTGGCAACGAGAACGAAACGGGCGTTTTGGAAACACCGCCAGCCAAGGGAAAACCTCCCCAAAAACCCTCGTCCACCCCCTTGCCTGACGCGGCAGAATAGTGGTCTCAATTTGTTGTGAAAACGGCAATAGTGAGACAACTTCTCACACATGACCCTGGCGCAAGCAGTGCGCCCCGAGAAGAATGCGCGCGGAAAAACCGAAAAATACTTAGGTTTTTCAATTTATTAACACCGAAGCGCTACTGTAAGTGGGCGCGCATCTGAGGGGCAGCCAGCTTAAGCGACGGCTTCGCCAATTATGGTACAAAAAGGTCACACTCGTGATCTGGTTGACTTTCGGTTCTTGCGCGATCGCACAGTATTCTGCATGGTTTTTGCATTGCGGCGATAGAACGAACCAAGATTAACTAGTGGGTTGAGAATAATAACATGCGCAAGACGATCCTTATTGCCGCCCTTTCATTGTTTGGGATTGCGGCTCCCGCCCAGGCGGACATCAAGGTTCAGATGCTTGAACCCATCGTGAAAGCCAAAATCGACCTGGCCAAACAGAAGATGAATGTGGTCATCGACGGCGAAGTGGTGCACAGCTGGAAGATCTCATCCGGCCGCCGCGGCTACTCCACGCCAACCGGGTCTTATTATCCTTATCGCATGCACAAAATGTGGTACTCGCGCAAATACGACAACGCGCCCATGCCGCATGCTGTGTTCTTCCGCGGTGGCTATGCGGTGCACGGCACCAAGGCCATCAGCCGCCTCGGCCGGCCTGCATCGCATGGCTGTATCAGGCTGCATCCGGAAAACGCCAAAAAATTCTATGATTTGGTGCGTAAGCACGGCCGCAACCGGACTCTGGTGAGCCTGAATGGCGGTTGGAACTACAAAGCCACCAAGGTTGCCAAGAAAAAGAAACGTAAAGTACGCGGCCGCGCAGCCACGCAGCGTGTCAAACCTGCAACAGAGCGCACGCGCCGCAGCACCCGGAACACGCGAAGACAGGTCCGCTTGTTCCGCTACCTCAACTAGGACCCGACACAGACATTTTTCGACAGACTTTCGGCCCTCCGCAAAAGCGGGGGGCCGTTTGTGCTTGATGGACAATTTGGTGAAGACCGGGCATGGTAAGCGCTGACACAAGAGCGCGGCTGAACGGTGATTATCAAGAGGTTAGGCTGCTTCGTCATCAACAAGCAAAGCAGCTGGCGGGTCCCCGTGGGACCCGCCGTTTTGCTTCTGAGTGAGGCCTCTGGCGGCCCGATGCCTACTTCTTCGCCTTAGCAAGCTTCTTGGCCTGAGGCACCCATTGCTCACGCTCAATCCGGCCGTTGGACGTCAGCTGTTCGTTGAAGCTCTCCATATCAGCCTTTTTCCAAGCCGCAACCTGGTCAAACGTGGTGATGCCCATGGCTTTCAACTGGCCAGCGATCTTTGGCCCAACACCACTGATCTGTTGTAGATCATCTGGCGTGGCCTTTTTGGCGGGAGCCTTTCGGGTGGCCGGTTTCTTGGCCGCAGCCGGTTTCCTGGCCGCAGCCGGTTTCTTGGCGGCCGTAGAACGAGCAGTGGAGCTGGTGCTCGCTTTTGCCGCCGTACCGCCACTACCAGTCTTGGCGCGTGTGCTGGTTGTTGTCTTTTTCGCGGCTGCCGGCTGCGCAGCTTTCTTTGCTCCACGTCCAGTCGCCTTTCCAGCAGCAGCCTTTGAGCTTGCCGCCGGCTTTGAGCCCGCGCTTTTGCTCGCTCCCGATCCATTCGTCGCAAGTGATGACACGACCTTGGGCGAACTGGCAGTATAATCGCCCGCCTTGAAGTTTGCCGCCAGGGCTTGCTGTTTTTCAGCCGTATCGTCGAGCCAACCAACCCGCATCTCAGGCACTGAGGTGATCAAGAGTTCGGTGTAAGGGTGGAACGGCGGCGTCAGAACCTCGTCCACTGTGCCGAAATCAACCAACTCACCATTGTAAAGCACGGCAATTTCGTCAGCAAAGCTCGCCACCGTGGAAAGGTCGTGGCTGATGAAGACATAACTTACGCCGAGCTGATCGCGCAGGCGTCTTAAAAGCTTGATGATGTTTGCCCCAACGATGGTGTCGAGCGCAGACGTCACTTCATCACAAATGATGACTTCAGGATTGGCCGCCAGCGCCCTGGCAAGGTTTACGCGCTGCTTCTGGCCTCCGGACAATTCAGCCGGATAGCGCCCTTCAAACTCCGGCGGCAACTCCACGAGTTTCAAGATCTCGTGGATCCGCTCGCGGCGAGCCCTGCCGGAGAGATTGTGATAGAACGTCAAGGGCCGCCCAATAATATCGCCAATCGTTTGGCGTGGGTTTAGAGCAGTATCGGCCATTTGGAAGACAAACTGCACAAGGCGAAGTTCATCTCGCGAACGATCCGACAGATCCGGCTTAAGCTTCTCTCCGTCCAGAAGCACATCGCCCTCTGAAGCAGGAAGTGGCCCCGCCATGACACGTGCAAGGGTGGACTTGCCGCAACCTGACTCTCCGATCACACCCACCACATGGCCACGTTCGACCGGCAAGCTGATGTTCTTCAAAATGGTAACAAGCGGCTTGCCGTCAGCGCCGCGGCCATATCCTGCCGTTACTCTGCGGGCTTCGAGGGCAGGAACTTCGCGGCGGTGCTCGCCGGAAGTGCCTTCACCCATGCCAGCTGTTGGTGTTGGCCGCACGGCTGCCATGAGACGCCGGGTGTAGCTGTGCGTAGGCCGGTTGATAATTTGCTCCACCGGCCCCTGCTCCATGATCTCGCCGCCATAGAGCACAACAATATGGTCAGCAATCTGTGCCACAACGGCAAGGTCATGGGTCACATAGATTGCCGCAGAACCTTCTTCCTCAATCACCTTCTTAAAGGCCTTGAGCACCTCGATCTGGGTCGTCACGTCCAGAGCGGTGGTTGGTTCGTCCAACACAAGCAGGCTAGGCTTTTCCACCAAAGCCATCGCGGCCATGAGGCGCTGGAGCTGACCGCCCGAAACCTGGTGCGGATAGCGCCCGCCAATCCGGTCCGGATCTGGAAGCTCTAGGGCCTCATAGAGTTCGCGGGCCCGTTTGTTCGCCTGCTCCTGGGTCATAGCGCCGTGCAACACGGCCGATTCGGTGACCTGTTCGCCGATCTTCAAGGCGGGATTAAATGTGGCCGCAGCGCTTTGCGCCAGATAGGCCACATGCTCACCCCGCCGGAGCCTGCGCTCCTCCGGATCGATCGTGATCATATCCTTGCCAAGCAGGTTGGCCTGACCGCCTGAGAAGAAGAGGCCAGGCTTTGTATAGCCCAACGACGCCAGAGAGATGGTGGTCTTGCCTGAACCCGATTCCCCGATCAAGGCCACCACTTGGCCTGGTTTAACGTCGAAAGATACACCCTTCACAATCGGGATAGGATCGGCATCCCAAGGACGAGCTTCAATCTTCAGGTCTTTGCACTCAAAAATGGGAGATGTATCAGCCATTAGGTCATCTTCTTCGCAAGACTGCCACCAGCTTGGGCAGAGATATCGTCCACGATCAGGTTGATCGCAATGGTCAACGAGGCAATAGCCAGCGCCGGAGTGATGGAGGCCAGAGCACCGCCAAACAGGCCGTTACCAAGTCCTTGCAGGTTT
>JBCDIP010000166.1:0-6524 GCA_038748855.1 Pseudomonadota bacterium | reverse complement strand
GGTGCACCTCCAACACAGGCAGCACGCCCTTATCGCGAAGAAGGGCTTCAAACTCGCCCGCCTCCTTGTACTCGATGAAGAAGCCCGATGTCTGATGCACGATCACGCCCAGCCCCTTGCCCGGCACGGCCATATTGAGAGCCGGATCATCCCCCATCCGGCCGGTGACCTTGTGGGTTTTCCCTGCGAGCACCACGTCGAAGCGCTTGAACTCCTCCGGGATGAAGGGAATGGAGTAGCCATCAAACTTGTCGCCGGTCAGCAGCGCCGCCACCAGCGGCTGGCCCGCATCAACCTTGTAGCGTTCCGGCGAAATCCAGAACTCATGGGCTGAAGCAGCCGAAGCGGGCAGCCAGAGCAGGAGCGCCAGCAGCAGACCCCTAATGGCGGAGCGCAACATCGCCAGCCCCTGAGAGCATCTCATACCCCGTCTCCGTCATTGCATAAGTCCCGCCGGCCAACACGCCCACATTGTCTGCCTCGTCCAGAAGACAGGCGTGCAACACAAACGTGGTGCCGGGCACCAGAACATCCGTGGACGTTCGCGTGATCTTGAGCGGCTCCAGCCATGTCGGGGGATAACCGATCCCCACACCATAGCCAAATCGCATCTTGAAGTTGTCGCCCTGACCGGCGCTGCGGATGAGCTCCAGGGCCGGCGCCTCCACCTCGGCCGCCGGCACGCCGGGCCTCAGCTGCCCCAACCCAGCAGACAGACAGTCCCGCGCCAAGTCATAGAGCTCCACGGCAGACGCCTTTGGCGCCGCGCCCGGCACCACCAGGGTTTGCATCCCCACAGAGTTATAACGCCGCTCAACGCCGCCGATCTCAATATGCACCAGAGCACCGGGCTCCAGAGGGTGCGCTGCGGGCGTGCCATGCCCTTGAACCGAGCGCACCCCGGAAGTCATCTCAGTGGGGATTGAAGCATAGTCGCTGCCCGCCTTGCGCATGGCAAATTCCACCTCGCCGGCCAGCGCGATCTCCGACACCCCTGGTTTGGCATGCGCCCGAAAGGCCTCAAGCCCCGCATTGGCGTAGCGGCCCGCAGCGCGCATCAAAGCAAGCTCTTCCGGTGACTTGACCGCCCGCATCAAAGCAAGATCCGGGGCGATGTCGAAAATCTCAATCCCCGCCAACTTCTCCACCAGCTGAGCGCCAAAGGCATAAGGCAGCGCGTGGCTGGAGAGATCCACCCCCACACGCTTGAGCCCGGGAGCAGAGCGCGCCGCGGCCTCAATAAACCGGTCCGCAGGCTCATCCACACCAAATCGGTAGGTCCAGATCTCTTCTACAAGACCGGTCTGGCGGGCAATCGCCACGTCCGCATCCCACACCACCAAGATCGGCGCTTCAGATGAAGCCGGGAAGATAAGGGCCTGGGGCAACACGGATCCCAGAAACGTATCGTATCCACACAACCAATACTGAGGTTCTGGCGCCACTATGATCGCGCACTCAAGCTCTTCTTCGCGAAGGAATGCGCGCAAGCTCACCCATCTGGCGTCATAGGTGGACCGGGGTAAGGGAAGACTTACAGTCATCTCACAGCTGCGCCTCAGCTGCGCCCAAACGGGCCGCTGATCAGCGCCGGTCCCTCGTCGGGCAGCGGGCAGCTCACATGGCACACCAGACCGTCCGGCCCGTTCTCCACGACCGGCGCGCGGTCCGGCGCCCGTTCGATATCGGTGCGCAAGATGCGCATGCCTTGGCCGGCCTCGGCCTCCACCAAGGGCCAGCAGGGTTGAGCGGAGGTGAATTTCATCAGCGCATGTCCCATGGGGCTGAAGCTGGCAAACCGTGGCCAGAGGGCAGGATGAGCCGCACGTTCCGGCAGATTTTCATGAGGGTCCAGCACAAGCTCGGTGCCGCAAGCGATCTCATCGCCCTGCGCGACCTCTCCGCCGCTCGCCACGCGCGCATAGACGCCGCAGAAATTATGTCCGAAACGCTCATTCATGATGGCTGGCAGATCAAACGCACGCTCGCCCGTGCCGGGCTCGGTGGACGTCATGGCGCAGCGTTGGATGGGCCTTAGGACATCCAGCTTCAAATCGCCAATGGCCAGCCTGCGCCCAGGCCAGGCAAACTCCGCCCACGGCGCGAGCCCATCAATATAAAGGTTCCCGCGGAACCTCTCCCGCTCCAGCAGCTGGCCCACCGCCTCAGCAATGGCGCGCACGGTGGCCAGGTTGATGATGGAGATTTGCGTGTCCGTGAAATCCCAATGCCCGTGGCCCGGCCTCTGCTCCACCAGGTAAGGCGCGCCATAAGGGCCGGGTTCAAAGTGGCTCTGGATGAAGCTGTTGGCGGCGGCAAAGCTCTCCGGCGCGCCGACCCGTGCTTGCGCGCCTGATCCATCCGGGGCGCTGATGCTGAGAACCCCCTCCTCACTCAGAGAGCAGCGGAAGGCAGCCAGCTCAGGGAAAACCGTCAGCTGCAGAAAGGTCCGCGCCTGCACCCAGCCGCCCGGTTTGGGCACCTCCTCGCGGCGCCCGCTGGTGAAGGCAAAGTGCCGGTCGAACGGCAGCCCGCCGCCCGCCTCCAGCGTCACACGCGGCAGGCTTTCCGGGGTCCAGCCTTTCAGCGGATGGCGGTGAATGTCGGCAACATGGACCATGGGACAAAGGCTCCGCTGGGCTCAGGATTTGCGCTTGAGAGAGGCTTCCCGGCGCACCGTATAGATACCTGATCCCACAATCAGGGCAATCCCGCACAAGGCCCAAAAGTCCGGAAACTCGCCCCACACCAGATAGCCGGACAACATGGCCCACACCACGAGCAAGTAGCGGAACGGCACCACCACGGAAAGCTCAGCAATGCGCACGCCAACAATCAGCAGATGAATGCCGATCATAATAAAGGCCGCCGCGGCTGCCAGCAGGGCGAGCGTCACCCCATCGAGCGGGGCCCAGGTTTCCGTGAGGCTATAGGCGCCCGATGCCGCAGTGACCACGAAGGCTGATGCCATGGTGATGATGATGGAGGGCGTGTCACTGTTGGCGCTGCGGGTGAGGAGATCGCGCGCGGTGACGAACACCACCGCCAGGAGGGCGCTGAACGCGAAGACGTTGAATGCGCTGGAGCCTGGCCGGATGATAATGAGCACGCCGAGGAACCCAATCGCCACGGCCGTCCAGCGCCTCACCCCCACCTTCTCCTTCAAAATCAGTGCGGAAGCGGCCGTCAGCGAGAGGGGGATGGCCTGAGTGATGGCCGACACATTGGCGATAGGCATGTTGATGAGCGCGGCGATGTAGGCCACCATGGAGAGCATATTGACCACCGCCCGGCCCATCACATGGGGTTCGGCCATGCGCTTGTACTGGTTCAACACGCCCATCCAGGCACAAGCGGCCACAACGAAAATCACCGCAAACACCCCGCGCACGAAGATCAGCTGACCAATCGGCAGCTCCGCACTGGACAGCTTGACGATCGTATCGTTGGCCACCAGGCAGGCCGTACCCAGGATGAAGGCTCCGGCGCCCTGGAGGTTGCGGGACGGGCGGGCACCGGTTCCGGACACCACGCTCATGGCTTGGTCTCGCCAGGCGTTGCGTCCGGGTCCTCATCATCCACTTCAAGCTCGAACACCGACTGGGACGTTTTCACTAGCGGTGCAAACGGGCTGCGTTCTTCCTGGGTGCGCTTCGGCCCGAAGATCAGCCGGAAGGCAATAAAGAGCGCAAATAACGCCAGCGCCCCTGAGATGAAGAGGAACAGCCCGCCTTCGCCGGTCGTGTCCATGACCCAGGCGGCAGCGAACGGGCCGATGGCCGCGCCAATAGAATAGATCAGCAGCAAGCCGCCGCTGGTCTGCACCAGCTTCTCGGTGGGAATGCTGTCGTTGGCATGGGCCAGACACAAGGCATAGAGAGGCACCATGAGCGCCCCATGAAGCGTGGCCAGTGCAAAGACGCCCGTGAAGGAGGACGGCGACCAGAACGCGATCAACAGCCCCGTCCCCACGCACGCGCTGGCCGTGGGGAGCAGCACATAGCGCCGGTCCACCTGGTCGGACCAGCGGCCCAGGGGCCACTGCGAGAGCGTGCCGCCCAGAACAAAGGCGGCCATGATGACCGTCACCTCAAAGACGCTCATGCCCCTCAGCTGGCCGAATACCGGCCCCAAGGTCCAGAACGCCCCCTCAACCGCCCCCACCAAAAAGCAGCCCACGGTACCGGCCGGTGAAATGGACAAGAGGCCGGAGAGCTCCAGCCGGGCGGTGGGGATCGGTTTTGGCTCCGAGGTGGGGGTGAGCGCCAGGGGCACCACGGCCAGACACATCAAAATGGTCACCAGACCAAAGAGGGTGGGCGCAGCAGGGTCGGCTGCGTTGACCATCAACTGGCCGGCCATAGTGGCTACATTGGCGACAATGATGTAGGCCGAGAGGACCCGCCCCCGGTTATCATTGTCAGATTGGTCGTTGAGCCAGCTCTCCATCACCATGAAGACGATAGAAAGCGTGAGCCCGGACAATAGGCGCAGACCGATCCAGGCATAAACATTCGGCCAGATGGGGAAAATCAACGTGAGCGCTGCGGTGAGCGCCGCCACACCGGCAAAGGCGCGGATATGGCCCACGGTGCGCACCAGCCAAGGACCGAAGAGGCACCCGGCCACAAAGCCGCCGAAATAGGCAGTGCCCAAAAAACCCACCAATTTGGTGGAAAACGCCTCCAGCCCTGCCCGGATCGGCAAAACGGTTTGAAACAGCGACACCCCCGCCAGCACGAACACGGCGCCAACGAGGATTGTCACGATCGTGCGACTGGTTTTGGGCGAAGTGCCGCTCATGGGCCCACTATACCGATAAGGGCAGAGCAGGCGCCAGATCTTCCTTTAGCCACTTATTGTTTGAAAGGCGTAAGAGGCCGTCCGCACGCGGAAAATGTCCGTGCACACACGATCCTCTCTTTTTCTTGAACAAAAGTCAGATGCGGCCTGACCGGACTTCATTGTAAGAGGAATTAGCCCAAACGAAACGCCGCGTCATTCGACGCACCAAAGTGTGTACCAAAAACGACCAACCCTCAAAAAAGTTCCATATTCTGGAGATGATAATGAAGAAAGCACTGATAACCGGTCTGATGATCACTGGTTTCCTGTCAACCGCTGCCTTTGCAGGCCCGCAATATGTTGACGAAACCGGCTATGCCGTCAGCGGCTATGATGTTGTCGCCTATCACAGCTTGAAGCAGGCCCCTGTTGGCCAAAAGCAGCCCTCGGCCGTGCCGGGCAAGACCGCCCACGTAGTGGAGTACAATGGCGCCAAATGGGCGTTTTCCACCGCAGAGAACGCTGACAAATTCAAGGCAAACCCTGCTAAGTATGCACCGCTTTACGATGGCCATTGCGCTTACGGCCTGTCCCAAGGCGGTAAGGTTCCGGCCAACCCGAACCTTTGGCGCATTGTTGACGGCAAGCTTTACCTCAACATCACGCCTGCCGTTGTTGGCTTCTGGGAAAAAGACATTCCCGGCCTGATCAAGGCGGCCAACAAGAACTGGTCGAAGAAAGAAGATGCAGCTGCGTCCAAGAAGCGCTGGACTTCGATCAACGCCAACAAGGGCACCTACTCAACCGCTGCCCCGCTGACGAATTAATGGTATACTCTCCTCACCGCAGCGTGGGCTGCGGTGGGGCGAGTCGCTCTAGAGCAACAGAGTTTGCCGTCTTTAACAATGTGAAACAGAAGGATTGATCACATGAGCAAAAAAGTAGCCGCCACCAGCAGCCTGGCCCTCGCCGCCGCCGTTGCTACCGCATTGACCACCGCAACCCTGACCTCCAGCCCGGCTGAAGCTGCGGGCAAAGAGAAGTGCTACGGCGTCTCTTTGGCAGGTCAAAATGATTGCGCCGCTGGCCCTGGCACCACGTGTGCAGGCACGTCTACCGTTGACTACCAAGGCAACGCCTGGACCCTCGTTCCGGCTGGCACTTGCGCCACCATGGAATTGCCGAACGCATCTGATGGTTCTAAGCGCGCCGGTTCTTTGGAGCCGCTGAAGCGCGACCTGCCGTCCTAAGGCTGGCATCTGAACGTTTTGCCGCCGGGTCATCTGATGGCCCGGCGGCGTTTGATTTATCCATTTAGCTACGTCCCATGTCCGCCATGACCCAACACCGCCTCAGCCAGAAAGATGCCATCCCGGCCCGCGCCGGTGTTGGCCTCAAGGCCTGTCATTACGAGGATATTTTTGAGGGCAAGCCGGACCTGGGTTGGTTTGAAATCCACGCGGAAAACTATATGGGCGATGGCGGCAAGCCCCACCATGCCTTGCGACAGATCCGCGAACGCTACCCAATTTCCTGCCACGGCGTGGGCCTGTCCATCGGGTCGGCCAAGGGCCTTGATCCGGACCACCTGGACCGCCTCAAAAAGGTGGTGGAACGCTATGAGCCCGGCCTCGTTTCAGAGCATTTGGCCTGGAGCACTCATGACACAGGGTTCCTGAACGACCTTCTGCCGGTGCCCTATACGCAAGAAACGCTAAACCGCGTTGCAGAGCATATCG
>JBCDIP010000165.1:0-6525 GCA_038748855.1 Pseudomonadota bacterium | reverse complement strand
GCGTGGCCCGCTGGCGCAAGGGCCGTTCAGGGCTGCCCGCAGAAACGCAGAATTTTGTGATCATTATCACCGGGTATCCAGCGGCGGACTGGAAGGCGGAGAAACCGCCTGAGGCTAAGTACACGCTTGATCCAAAAAGATCGTTCCAGGACGCCTGCCGCCGGCTACCTGTAAAACGCTATGAGCTGCAACAGCGCTATGCCAGCGCGCCGTGGCAGCCTTGGGGCGTGCATTTGGCTGCCAACTGGTCGCTCAGCAGAGCTCTCAGCCAGTTTGGCAAGATTCAGCGCACTTATCCTAAGGTTTTGGGCGGATTAAAACCGATGGTTTTGCGTCAAACAAACTACAGTTTCGGGGCCGCTAAGCGCTATGAGATCCGCATTGGCCAACCCAGCCGCGAAAAAGCCAATAAATTCTGCCAACGTCTGCGACAGGCTGGCGGGGTTTGCATCGTCTACAGGTCTAAGAGGCGCTAACGCATCGACCTGGACGCTGCCTTTACTTCGCCTTGACCCTCGCGCAGAATTGGGCAAAACAGGCTGGCCCAAACAGGAACACCCCATGGACGACATTGCGCAAGCCCATCCACATGGCGCCGTTGACGCTGAAACCATGGATCAACTTATTGAAACCGTGCGCCGTTTCGTGCGCGAAGAACTCGTGCCGCTTGAAGCCAAAGTGGACGAGGACGATCTGGTTCCGGACGCCATCGTGGACAAGATGCGGGACCTGGGCCTGTTCGGTCTGTCCATCCCCCAAGCCTATGGCGGGCTTGGTCTTTCAGCCACCCAGGAGATGGCGCTGGCCCGCGAACTGGGCTGGACTTCACCCGCGTTCCGCTCGGTTGTAGGCACCAATCTCGGCATCGGCTCCCAAGGCATTCTGATCGACGGCACCGAAGAGCAAAAGCAGACCTATCTGCCTCGTCTGGCTTCGGGCGATCTCATCGGGTCGTTCTGCCTTACTGAACCGGAAGCGGGCTCCGATGCGGCGTCCGTGCGCACCAAGGCTGAAAAGGACGGGGATCATTACGTTCTGAACGGCACCAAGCGCTACATCACCAATGCCCGCCGTGCCGGTGTGCTTACGGTAATGGCCCGCAGCGAACCGGATGTTAAGGGCGCCAGAGGCATTTCCGCCTTTATCGTCGATACAGACACGCCCGGCGTCAGCGTCGGGGCTGCAGAAAAGAAAATGGGGCAGCGCGGAGCTCATATCTCAGATGTGGTGTTCGACAATGCCCGCGTCCCTGCCTCTGCAATCATTGGCGGAGAACCCGGCAAAGGCTTCATCACAGCCATGAAGGTGTTGGATCGCGGCCGGCTTCATATCTCCTCGGTGTGCATTGGCGCGGCCCGCCGCCTGATCCACGATGCCCTCACATACACCGCCGAGCGCCAGCAGTTCGGCAAACCCATTGGCGAGTTTCAGCTGATCCAGGCCATGCTGGCTGACAGCCACACAGAATGCTACGCGGCGGAAACCATGGTGGCCGACAGTGCCGCCAAATATGACCGGGGCGACAGCCTGACGCTGGAAGCAGCCTGCTGTAAGATGTATGCCTCTGAAATGGTCGGCCGTGTGGCCGACCGGGTAGTTCAGATCTATGGCGGTTCAGGCTATATTGCCGACTATGGCATAGAGCGCTTTTACCGAGATGTGCGCCTTTTCCGGCTTTATGAAGGCACCACCCAGATCCAACAACTGATCATTGCCCGCGAGATGCGCAAAGCACACGCCGAGGGCAGGTAAGAAGGATTGACTATGGCTTTTCGTTTGAAACTGCTGACCACCACACTTGCCGTCGCAGCAACCGCTCTGATCTTAAGCCCAATGGCTGAAGCTCAGAGCACGTTTCCAGTCGAGGCTGGATCCTGGGGCGGAAAGGTGCGGACCGGGCCCGGTTCCAGCTTTAAGCAAGTGGCCGGTCTGAAAGAGGGAGATACGGTCAAGATCCTGGAAGATACCGGCGTGCAGATGAACGGCTTCCCCTGGTTCAAGATTGAGTTTGACGACGGCAAGACCGGCTACAAATGGGGCGGGGTTTTATGTTCACGCAAGGTCCAGGTGAAAGGGACGTTCCGGCAATGCGAGGGGTATGTGGCCTCTGAACAACCCACGCCCGCTAAACCGGAGCAGGAAAAAGAGCCGGAGGTTGCCGCCGAAGAGCCCCCTAAGGCTGAACCAGAGCCCGAGCCCGAGACCGAAGTGGCCGAGACCAAGCCCGCTGATGAGCCAAAGGCTATAACCGTGGAGCCCGACACCCCTGAAGAGGCCAAGCCCGAGGCGGAAACGACAGCTGAGGCGGACGAAAAACCAGAAGCGAGCCCTGAACTAAAATGGGCCTATAAGAAATTTAAGGATGAGGCCAACCAAGGCAAATCCGCTTCCACCCTTACCGTGAGCGCAGCGGACAGCAACGATGTTCTGATCCAGGGCTATTGCTCCGTGGGGTTCAAGGAAAACGTCTCGGTTCTAAAGCTCAGCTCTGAAACAGGTGATCTTGAAGAAGCCGCCTCGGTGAAGGTGGCCTTCACAGGCAACAACAAGGATCACGCGTTCGACGGCACAGTGGTTGCGAAGGGAACGAACGAACCGGTTTCCGGCGCCCGCATTACCGTCAAGAATGACGATGCCTTGTGGGAAACGCTGCAGGAGCTGCCGGACATCGACTATCAGGTCAACAGCTTCAAGTCGGTTCCCGTATCTCTTTCCGGCGCCACTGATCCGATCCTCAACTTCCTGGCCGATTGCACCAGCTATGCCGGCAGCTTCGATGAGGAGCCCAGCGTAGCCGCAACCGAGACTGCACCGCCTGCACCGCAGGAATCGACTACAGCCAAGGAGGCGTTCGAAACCGCACTGGAAACCAACACGCTGGAAGGCTGGCAAGCTTATCTGCGCGATTTTCCCCAAGGCGTGCGCTCTGATCTCGCGCGGGCCTATGTGAAACGCCTGCAAGGCGGCGATCAGGCCGCAGCCGCACCGCCGGACGCAGAGCCTGAAGTGGAAGAGACCGTAAACCTTGGCCCTGGCACAGCGTCCTGGCGACCGTTCAAATATGCGCAAGATGAAGGCAACGCGTCCTCACCAGCAGCCGGTGTAGAAGCCAACGGGCTCGAATTGCTTGCATATTGCAGCCCCAAAAAGCGCGTGTCCGCGATCTTGCGCGAGAAGAAGCGTGGGGTTTATCCAGACTTTGACGGCCGCGTGGAGCGTGGCCTGAAGGCTTTGGATGCGGCTGGCGCGTCCCTGCCGCTGAGCTTCGACACGGGCTCCAAGCACTCCGTGCCGGCGTCCGTTGCCGGTCTCACCGGAGAGGTGGCCATCGGCGATGCGTCGAAGGGATTTTCCGCCACCAGCCGCATCGTGCGTGATCTCATGAGCGCCAACCAGGTGACCCTCTCCGCACCACCCTTCGCCGCCTCGTTCCAGCTTAAAGGTTCCAGGCGCGCGCTGTGCAGTATGTTGAAGAGCTGCGGGGTGAAGTCGGCAGAGTGCGCCCGCTATGAGCCGGCGAGAAGCGTGAATGTCGACCCTCAACTGCGGCCCAAGCAGCAGCGACAACAGCGCCAACGGCGGGCCCGCTGCCCGCGGCGCTATGTTTATCTTGAGGGAGAATGCGTTCACCGGCGCTACGTTGCGGAGTACTGCGGCCCAGGGTATCGCCGCCAGGGCAGCCGTTGCGTGCGCCGGCGCTACCGCGTGCCGAGCTACGATGTGTGCCCGCCCGGGTTCTTCTATGAGTTCGGCCGGTGCGTGGCTTTTTAGAGCTGAATTCTGTCACTTAACTGTCACCGGCGCCACGTATAAGCCCGCGTGAGAGAACAGAGTAAGGCGTCAAACAGCCCGCGGCACAGTAGTCCCCCCTCACCCGCATGTGCCCGACAGGTTGCAAGCAAAAGCTTCTCTCACTGCCCTCTTGCCGGGCACCGAACAATGATTATGCCCCACAGCGGTGCCCGGCAGTTTTCCCCTATCAAACTATGCAGCGTTTAGCGCGTCCTTTACCCGCCCGCTGATCTCGCTGAGGCCTGCACTACCGCCCATTTCGTGAGGCACCAGATCTCCATCCGCAAAGGCTGAGCGAACGGCTCGATCCAGCACGTCACCCGCCTCCACCAGCTTGTCGGAGCCGTGGCGCTCACCCAGCCAGTCCAGCATCATTGCCGCAGAGAGAATCATCGCCGTTGGGTTGGCCTTGCCGGTTCCCATAATGTCCGGCGCCGTGCCATGGCACGGCTGGAACACGGCATGCTTGTCACCAATGTCAGCGGATGGGGCGAGCCCCATCCCGCCCATCAATGCCGCACCTGTATCGGAGAGAATGTCGCCGAACATGTTCTCGGTCACCAGAACATCATTGTCCCAAGGGTTGCGGATCAGTTTCAGCGCCATGGCGTCCACATAGCAATGGTCCGCAGTGATCCCATCAAACCGCTCAGCACAACCGTCAAACACCTCGCGGAAGAACGCCATCGACCCCAGCACGTTGGCCTTGTCCACGCAGGTCACGCGCCCTTCGTGACCGCGCGCCTTGCGCCGCTGGGCCAGCTCGAAGGCATACCGGCAGACCCGCTCCGTCCCGATCCGGGTGATCACCATCTTGTCGTGGGCTTCGTCCTTATCAACAAAGGATTTGCCGCGTCCCCAGAAGAGGCCTTCGGTGGACTCACGCACCAGAACCAGATCAAGATGCTGGGCTCGCTCATCGGCCAACGGCAGCCGCATGCCCGGGAAGGTCCTCACCGGACGCACGCCCGCATAAAGGTCCAAGATCTCGCGGATATCCACCTGCGGCACGATCTCACGACCGTCCGGATAACGCACATCAGGCAACCCCATAGCCGCCAGCAAGATGGCATCCGCGTCTGATGCCCGCCGGATTGCCGCATCGGGCAAAGCTTCACCGGTTCGCGCGTAAAGCCCGGCACCGGCTTCCACCCAGTCATAGCCTAACGCAAATCCGCCCACCTTGGCGCGCACCAGTTCCAAGAGCTCCAGGCAAGGCGCCATAATCTCATCGCCAATACCATCGCCCGGCATCACAGCAATTCTGAGTTCGTTTGAAACCGCCATCCTTCAGCCTCAAGCCGGGTCGTCGCGGTGGTACAAAGCCACCTTCTTGTCGGCAACCAGCTCGGCGACGTCTGCATCAAACTGCTTGAAGTGATCGCTCGCCAGATGAAACTGGAAAGCTGCCTCATCGGTGTAGAGCTCGTACAGGAACACCGTGCCGGCATCGTTTGGATCGATGCACACATCAAACTGGTGGCAACCGGGCTCTAGCTCCAGCGAGTTTTTGGCCTGGGCTCGCATGAGGTCCATAAAGGCCTCAGCAGCACCCTCGGCCAAGGTGAAAGTCACAGTCACAACATACATGTTAGGGGATTATCTCATTCAGGTAGGAAAAGCTTCGTGGAGGTCTGCGATTTGCTGCGCGTTCAGCGGCCGGATCGCCCGTCCTTCCAGCAACAGATAGAGCTTGGCGGTCTCCTCAAGTTCCTCGGCCGCATAGACGGCAGCGTCCAGAGTTTTGCCGGAGACAATCGGACCATGATTGGCGAGCAGCATGGCATGATGATCGCGGGCGTAGGTGCGCACAGCCTCCGCCAGAGCCTTGTCGCCGGGCCGAAAGTAAGGCACCAATGGCAACTTACCGACGCGCATCACGTAGTACGCCGTGATCGGCGGCAGCACGTCCTCCTCATTCACATCCGCAAGGCACGAGACCGCAACCAGATAGGGCGAATGCAGGTGGACGATTGCAGTGTCCTTCTTGCGCTCCTCATACATGGCCAAATGGAAGAAGCTTTCCTTGGACGGCGGATCCCCAGCCACATGGGTCCCATCGAACGTCACTTTGGAGATCCGGTCTGGCTCCAAAAAGCCCAGGCACGAGTTGGTGGGGGTCACCAGAACGCCATCCTCCAGCTTCACTGAGATGTTTCCGGACGACCCGCAGCTATAGCCCCGCATAAACAAGGAGCGGCCGAACTGGGCCATCTGTTCTCTGAGGTCACTCTCACTCATGCCGCTGCCACCAATTCATCCAACACGGAAAAGGCCTTGCTGAAAAAGTCCGGCCCACCGAAGTTGCCTGATTTCAACGCCAGCGCCAGATCGGGCTCTCCCAAGGCGAGCGTCCAAGGCACACCAGGATCGATTTCTGGTCCGATGGCCAAAGTGTCCAGCCCCAGCGCGGTCACAACGGCGCCGGACGTCTCCCCACCAGCCACCACAAGGCGCCGCACTCCGCCGGCCACAAGCCGCCGGGCAATCTCCCCCATGGCACCTTCTATCAGCTGGCTTGCTTGTTCCTGGCCAAGAGAGGCCTGCACCGCAGCCAATTCATCGGGCGGCGCCGTTGAATAGATCAGGGCGGGGCCCTCAGATTGGTTTGAGGACACGAATTGAACGGCCTTTTCGATCTCCTCGGCCTGATCCGCCGCGAGCGCAGCCGGGCTCAGTGCCAAGGCCGGATGGGTTTTGCTCATGGCGGCGACCTGCCCGTTGGTGGCTTGG
>JBCDIP010000164.1:0-6527 GCA_038748855.1 Pseudomonadota bacterium | reverse complement strand
GCCCGCAAAGTACACCCTGGCCCCCACTGAAACCGTGACACGGCGCCTTTCTAGCTTAGGGTTCAAAAACGTCAGAACCTGGGCGCGCGGTGTCGATCGAGATCAGTTTTACCCCCTCGATACAGGCCGGTTCTCAGATCTCGAGCGACCGATCATGCTGAATGCGGGCCGCGTTGCGGTAGAGAAGAACTTGCGGAGCTTCTTGGATCTCCAACTGCCAGGAACCAAGGTGGTGGTTGGTGATGGGCCGCAGCTTGAAGAGCTCCGCGCTGATTTTCCTGACGTGGTTTTCACAGGGTACCTGTTTGGGGAAGAGCTTTGCGAGGCGTTCACGGCAGCGGACGTCTTTGTCTTTCCGAGCGAGACCGACACTTTTGGCCTGGTGATGCTGGAGGCTTTGTCGTGTGGTACTCCCGTTGCTGCGTTGCCAGTGGAAGGTCCGATTGATGTGATCACATCACCGAAAGTGGGCAAACTGGACCGCGATCTCGGAGCGGCCATCTGCCTTGCTCTTAGATGCGCGTCGGAAGACTGTATTGCTTTTGCAAAACACTTCTCTTGGGCAGAAGTTGCCCGGAAACTTGAGGATCATCTCGTTCCGATCCGCGCGCATTAGCTCTGGAATTGGCTCAACTGTCGTATCCCCGTCACGAAACTCTCCGATAAACACTTAGGAGACGTGGAATGGCCGATTCGGGTCTGAATATCACCCGCCGAAAAAAGTGGATGGCTGTGCTTGCCAAAGCAGATTGGGAGCAGCTGGACACTTTGTGGCAACAGAGCAAGCTCAAGCAGAGCTATGATCTCGTGCGCGGTCCTGAGACCGGCTTGATCATGGCCCAAGGCAGGATGGGCGGCTCGGGCGCACCTTTCAACGTAGGTGAAGTCACGGTGACCAGGTGCACAGTCCGCCTGGCTGAGAGCAATGTGCTGGGTCATGCCTATGTGATGGGTAGAAACAAGAAGCACGCCGAGACTGCAGCCTTGCTGGATGGGCTGATGCAAGATCCCAGCCTTGGGCCGAGAGTGTCGGAAGATATTATCGCACCTCTGCAGCAGGTTTACGCGGCTCGCCGCCAGCATATGCAGGCCAAAGCGGCTGCGACGAAGGTGGATTTCTTTACATTGGTTCGGGGGGAAGACGACTGAAATGCAAGCAGCTAGTGGCGCTTTGGGTGTTGGTTTTCTAGATCCGGCGATGGACTCCAGCCGTGTGTTCCGATCGATCATGAATGCTATTGCTTGGCCAGGCCGGATCAAGAAGATTGCAACGATAAGCGAGGCGCCTGAACCACTGACGCGAGCCACGTCAGATGTGCTGCTGACGCTGATTGATGTGGACACGCCGGTGTGGTTGGACAGCGGTGCCAACACGGAAGATGTTCGCAGTTATCTTAGGTTTCATACCGGATGCCCAATTGTTGACGAGCCGGCCTCGGCGGCCTTCGGGGTCGTCAGTAATCCTTCAGCTGTGCCGAGCCTTTCCGCTTTCTCCCAAGGCACGCCGGAGTATCCTGATCGCTCCGCCACTGTCATCGTGCAGTCGTCTGAGCTAAGTAATTCAGAGGGTGTCATTTTTCGCGGTCCCGGCATCGCCGATGAGCAGATGTTCTCAGCTTCCGGCATGTCTGACAGCACGTGGGCCGATATTCAAAAGAACCATCTTGGATTTCCAATCGGAGTTGATGTGATTTTAACCGGCCCGGACTGTGTGGCTGCTTGCCCTAGGTCCGTCACCGTGACCGTTAGAGAGCTTGTCTGATGTACGTGGCGGTCAAAGGCGGTGAGAAAGCGATTGAGGCGGCGCACAAGCTCAGTGCCGAGGAGCGCCGGGGTCCTGAGCGCCACCCGGAGCTTTCTTTAGACCAGATCAACGGCCAGCTGACGCTTGCGGTTGACCGTGTCATGACGGAAGGCTCGCTCTATGACCGGGGCCTTGCAGCGCTGGCCATCAAACAGGCGCGCGGCGACCTTATAGAAGCGATTTTTCTGATCCGCGCCAGCCGCACAACGTTGCCTAGGTTTGGCTACAGCTTGCCGTTGAATACGGAGAACATGAGTGTGCGCCGGCGCATTTCTGCAACATTCAAAGACGTGCCGGGCGGACAAATACTCGGGCCAACCTTTGACTATCAGCATCGGCTTCTGGATCACGAGCTAGAAGAACCGAGCGCGCCTGAGCCTGCAGAAACCGCTCCGGTTGAGGTGGATCAAAAGATACCTCGGGTGCTCGATCTGTTGGGGGCGCAAGGGTTGATGGAGCCACCATCGGGAGAAGAGAGAGGGCCGGTTTCAGCTCCCGGCGATCTCACTGCCGATCCTTTGGAATTCCCGGCCAGACGGGATGTAAGACTGCAGAATCTCGCCCGAGGAGACGAGGGCTTTCTGCTGGCGTTGGGCTATTCGACCCAGCGCGGATATGCGCGAAACCATGCCTTTGCTGGAGAAATAAGGCTCGGCGAAGTGAGTGTGGAGTTTGAACCGGAAGAATTGGGCTTTGCCATTGAAATCGGCGAGATCACGGTTTCTGAGTGTGAGATGGTGAACCAGTTCAAAGGCTCAAAAAAGGCCCCGCCCCAGTTCACCCGTGGGTATGGGCTAGCCTTCGGGCACTGTGAGCGCAAAGTCATGGCTATGGCCTTGGTGGACCGCGCGCTACGGGCCGAAGAGTTGGGCGAAGATTTGGTGGCACCGGCACAGGACGAAGAGTTCGTCCTTTCTCACTCCGACAATGTCCAGGCGACGGGCTTTGTGGAGCACTTAAAGCTTCCCCACTATGTGGACTTTCAATCAGAGCTGGAGCTGGTCAGGCGTATGCGCTCTGAGGCGGATGTGCCCGGTGAGGCTGCAGAATGACCACAACGAGCGCACAGAGTGGGCAAGCGAAGGGGTATAACTTCGCTTACTTGAATGAACAGACCAAGCGAATGATCCGCCGGGCGATCCTCAAGGCGATTGCCATACCAGGATACCAGGTGCCGTTTGCCAGCCGTGAGATGCCAATGCCCTATGGCTGGGGCACTGGCGGTGTGCAGGTGACGGCGTCGATCCTCACGCCGGAAGACACATTGAAGGTGATCGACCAGGGCGCTGATGATACGACAAACGCGGTGTCAATTCGGAAGTTCTTCACCAAGACGGCAAACGTTCCCACCACCACGCATACTGAAGACGCCAGCATCATCCAGACCCGGCACCGAATCCCAGAGCAGACTCTGCGTGAAGATCAGGTGCTCGTCTACCAAGTGCCCATTCCCGAGCCGCTCCGATTTCTGGAACCGCGTGAGACAGAAACGCGCAAGATGCATGCCTTGAGCGAGTACGGCCTCATGCACGTGAAGCTCTATGAGGACATCGCGCGCCACGGACACATCGCAACCACCTATGCTTATCCGGTAAGCGTCTCTGGGCGATATGTGATGGACCCGTCTCCCACACCTAAGTTTGACAATCCGAAAATGGATCAGATGCCGGCTCTCCAGCTGTTTGGCGCCGGACGGGAGAAGCGGATCTACGCCGTGCCGCCCTATACCGAGGTTAAGAGCCTGGATTTTGAGGATCACCCCTTCGAGGTCCAAAAGTGGAGCGAGCCCTGCGCCCTGTGCGGCGCGCGCGATACGTTCTTGGATGAAGTGGTTCTGGATGACGAAGGGCGGCGTATGTTCTGCTGTTCAGACACAGACGCCTGTGAGGCGCGCCAGAAAGCCCAGAAAGCCGGCCAAGCACTGGATGAGGCCTCATGAGCGAGCCAATTCTCAGGTGCCGGGAGATTACCCACTACTATGGTCGTCAGATGGCGTGCCAAAACATCTCTCTGGACCTTCATCCAGGCGAAGTGTTGGGCATAGTAGGAGAATCTGGTTCCGGCAAAACGACGCTTCTGAAGATCCTGGCCGGTCAACTCAAACCCACTGACGGGATAGTCGCGTTCGCTAAAGAAGGCGGGTCTCTGACGCTGTTGCACGAGATGAGCGAGCCGGAGATTCGTCTTTTGGCGCGCACCGAGTGGGCTTTCGTGCATCAAAACCCGAGAGATGGGCTGCGCATGAGCGTTTCGGCGGGCGCCAATATTGGTGAACGTTTGATGGCTATCGGTGACCGGCACTACGGAAACATCCGAGCTGCCGCCGTCCACTGGCTAAAGCAAGTGGAGATTGATGCTGAGCGGATCGATGATCTGCCGCGCACATTCTCCGGCGGCATGCAGCAACGCTTGCAGATTGCTCGAAATCTCGTGACGTCCCCAAGGCTTGTTTTCATGGATGAGCCAACCGGAGGGCTGGATGTGTCTGTGCAAGCCCGCCTTCTTGATCTTATTCGCGGCCTGGTTCGCACGCTTGGGCTTTCCGCTGTGGTTGTGACCCATGATCTTGCGGTTGCCCGCCTCCTGTCTTCAAGGCTCATTGTTATGCAGGGCGGTAAAGTGGTGGAGAGCGGGCTGACAGATCAGGTACTTGAAGATCCTCAAGCGCCCTACAGCCAGTTGTTGGTGTCCTCTATTCTTCAGGTTTGATGGCACATGACCCCTGTTCTCAAGATCACAAACGCCAGCAAGACCTTTTGCCTGCATTTGCAAGGAAAGACAGAGATCGAGGTCTTTGATGGCCTGGACTTTACCTTGCATGAAGGCGAAGCCGTTGGCCTAAGTGGGCCCTCAGGCGCGGGCAAGAGTTCGCTATTGAAACTCATCTATGGAACCTACCCGGTAGGGGCTGGTACAGTTGAGATTCGCCATGACCAGTGTTGGGTTGATATTGCGCAGGCGGACCCAAGCGAGATCATTGCCGTACGTCGGCGCACGCTTGGCTACGTTACTCAGTTTCTGCGGGTAATCCCCCGGGTGCCTTGTCTGGAAATCGTTGCGGAGCCCTTGATCGAACGCGGTGTTGATCGTGACGCAGCCAAAGCGCGTGCGCGTGATCTCCTTGTGCGCCTCAACATTCCTGAGAAGCTCTGGTCATTGTCACCGCTCACGTTCTCTGGCGGCGAACAACAACGGGTCAATATCGCGAGGGGTTTCTCTGCGCTTTACCCGGTGTTGCTTCTTGATGAACCTACAGCGTCCCTCGATCCGGAGAACCGGCAGGTGGTGCTTGATCTGATTTCTGAGAGTGTCGCGGCCGGCTGTGCCATGATCGGGATCTTTCATGATGCCCGCGACCGCGCTGCAGTGGCGACGCGCCAGTTCGACATTAAATCAACGCGGAGTGCGGCATGACCACCGAAACCATCTGGACGAATGCCCATTTGGTGCTTCCTGATGAAGTCATTCATGGCACAATCGCATTTGGGTGCGGTGGGATTACTGGCATTCTGCCTGGAAGGTCCAAGTTGCCAAACGCGATTGATGTGGAAGGAGACTATGTGGTTCCCGGCCTTGTGGAGCTGCACACGGACAATGTGGAACGACACCTTAACCCGCGTCCCAACTCCTATTGGCCAGCTCATGCCGCCCTGTTGAACCACGATCGGGAAATCGCCTCAGTGGGGATCACCACGGTTTTCAATGCGCTTTCCGTAGGTCACGCAGACAGCGCCAGCCGTGACTTTGACCGTCTCAGAGAGAGCTGTGAGGCGCTCAGCCAATGCAGAGAAGACAGGCTTTTGAAGGCCGATCATTTCTTGCATCTGCGATGCGAAGTGAGCTGCCCCGATCTCCTGGAACTTGTGGAGCCATTGATGGACCATCCGCTCACTCGGCTGATCTCCGTTATGGATCACACTCCCGGCCAGCGTCAGTTCCCCACGATGGAGGCCTACAGAGCTTACTACAAAAAGAAGTATCAAATGAGCGAAGAGGAATTCGAGACCTATGCGGCTCAGAGGATCGAGTTTCAGGAGCGCTATAGCGATGCAAACCGAAAGAGCGTGGTGGCCAGCGCGCAAAAGCGTAATGTGCAGATAGCCAGTCATGACGATGCGACGCTGGAGCATGTGGATGAAGCCGTGGAAGACGGCGTTACAATCGCAGAGTTCCCAACCACGATGGATGCGGCAAAGGCCTCTCATGACGCGGGGCTGGCCGTGCTCATGGGCGGACCAAACGTGGTTCGCGGTAAGTCCCATAATGGTAACGCCTCAGCACGTCGCTTTGCAGAGGAAGGCTGGTTGGACATCATCTCTTCTGATTACGTGCCTGCCTCTCTCCTTTATGCAAGCTTGGTGCTTCATGACTGCGTGGACAGCATCACGTTGCCCAAGGCGATCAGTATGGTCTCGTTGCGCCCGGCGGAAAGTGCGGGGCTGGAGGATCGCGGCAAACTTGCTGAAGGGCTGCGCGCCGATCTGGTTCGCTTCCATAAGTCCGGGAGTACGCCGGTGATCCGCGAGGTTTTCCGCAAAGGCAAACGCATTGCCTGATCCGGGAACTTTCTTAGCAGTGGTCGGGCCAAGCGGGGCCGGTAAGGACACCTTGATCAGCGAAGCGCAGCACGCACTCAAGGCCGATCCGCGCTTTTGTTTTGTTCGCCGCTTCATCACACGATCTGAGGACAGCGAGGGGGAGGACCACATCGCGCTCAGTGAAG
>JBCDIP010000163.1:0-6533 GCA_038748855.1 Pseudomonadota bacterium | reverse complement strand
GGACTACACCGGTCAGAGTGCGCAGCAGGGTGGCGGGGCGTGTCATCTTGGGCGGACCTCCTTGGCTTTGGTTCATCGATACTCCATCCTGGTGAGATTCACATCAGCTATTTTTGTCTCAGGTCGTGGGCGAATATAGGGGGCGCGGGTTGCTTAGTCAAGTAAAAAATTCCTATAATATAATCTTTTTTCTGCCCGTTATGCGGGTGCGCGATTGTGCTTTCCGCCACAAAAGAGCTGTGTATCCGAACGAACCCAATTTCGTGTAAGACGTTGAAAGTAAGAGGAAACCAGCGCTATTTGGCCTTGATGGTTGAGTTTGGAATTCCCGCGTCCTTGCGTACGCGAGGACCTTCTCAGCCAAGGGTAAGATGCGAGCTATGGGCCCTCGCGTTCGCAAGGGCGCGGGTAAAATGTGAGAGCGGGGATCCCTACCCCCGGAGCCGCGCCCACCACGCCTTTGCCTTCAGCCGCTCCGGCATGCCCCGCCGCTCCTCCCACGCCAGGGCCAGCCTGCGCCACGGCCCGGTCGCCAGCTTTCGGAACAGCCGGTCTCCCCAGCCGTCATAGCGGCGGTTGAACGGGCACACCCGCATGCAGATCGCGCAATCGGTCTTCAGCTTGGCCCAATAGCCAAAGCACTTCTCGCAATCGGCCGACCACTTCTTCACACCCCCCAACATGGACCGGTTGTGCGAGGCCATCTCCGGCTCGCCAAACGGAAGCGCCCGGGGTGGGCAGGCCTCAGCACAGCGCGTGCAGATCTCGCAATATTGCTTGATCCCCAGAGGCTTAGGCACATCCGGCATTAAGGGGAGATTGGTGAAGATCTTCGAAAACCGGACCCTCGGCCCAAACTCAGGGGTGATCACCATCTGGTTGCGGCCATATTCCCCAAGCCCTGCCTTCACCGCATAGGGGATCACCAGGGCGGTATCGTTCATGGACGCCACCGCCTCATAGCCAAGGTTGCGGATATAGGCGGAGAGCTGAATGACGATCGACGCCTCGTGCGAGTATTCCAACCCAGTGGACGCCCCGGCGAGGGCGGAAGGATAGGTGTTCACCAGGTCCGGATCCATGGCATGACCCATGACGATCACATGGCTGATGCCCTCAGGCAGATCGTTGGGTGCGGAGCTGAAATCGCGGGTGTCGACCCTGGCCGAATAGTGCCAGCGCTCATCCACCTCCGTGATCCCCACGAGATCGGCGCCAAACAGCTTGGCCAGCCGCTTGATCTCCTGGGCCTCCGCGCCGGGATCATCCACCGCCACCTTGTCCCGCGCCACCGGGGTGTCACAGTCGATGGCGGCCTGAAAGCCCTCGCGCTTCCCCTCTGCGTCGCCGCGGCTGGAAATGATGTCAGACACCGCCCAGGCCGCATTGCGCAGGGCAAAGTCCTTCTGCTGGAAGCCCTCCCCCCGCCGGGTGGCGAACTTCATGCGGTAGGATTTGAAGAAGCCGAGCGTGTCCTCAGAGCGCACCTCATCGTCCCAGAAGGCCCGGGTGAACATGTCGTTGCGCTGTTCGAACGGCTTGAAATCCGCCGCCACCTCAATGCCTAAGGCGACGTCGGATTTGGCGAACTTGTCATTGAGGCGGGCGATGTCGTCCGCGCTGAGGCCCGTTTGGGGCGGCTGGTTGGAGGGCCAGCTCATCCCCCCTCGTTCTGCCGGCGCACCTCTTCGCGGAAGCGCTCGCCGATGACCACCGGATTGAGCTCGATCACATCCACCGGCACATTGCCGCTCTCGCACTTGGAGACGATGATGGTCATTTGCCCACCGTTAAGGGCGGCCTTAACCGCATCGGCCGTCTCTTCAGCGGAACATTCCACCACATGCTCGCAGCCGCAGGCTTCGGCCACCTTGGTGAGCGAGGTTTTGCGCCCGGCATAGGTGGGCTGATCGCCCGTAGAGCCGTAGCTGCCATTGTCAATGATGAGCAGCACGAAGTTGTTCGCCACATTGTTGGCAATGGTGGAGAGGGTCGCCAAGTTGGTCAGCACCGAGCCGTCCCCATCAATGGCCACCACCGGCTTGGGTTGGCTGAGCGCAAGGCCAAGCCCGATGGACGAGCACAGCCCCATGGTGCCCAACATGTAGAAGTTGGAGGGCTGGTCATCCAGCTTATAGAGCTCTTGCGACGGCAGGCCGATATTGCACACCACCAGGGTGTCTTTCAGGATTGGCAGCAGGGTTTTGAGAACGTCAAATCTGATCATTGTGCCGACCCCCAAAAGCGCGCATCGGTGAGGATGGCCGTGGGTTTCCTGGCCATGAAGGTGTGTTTCAGGATGCCGTCGAGCTCACCCACCTGATCGGCATGGCTGAAATGGTAGGTGGGGATCGCCATCTGGTTAAGGAGTGCCTTGGTGTGGACCGCCATTTCCACCTGGCAGGCCACCTTCTCGCCCACTTCGCCGCGGTATCTGATGAGCATGGGCAGCGGGATCTGGTAAAACTGGATGAGGGTGGCGAGCGTGTTGATCACCACGCCGAGCGCGGTGTTCTGCATGATGATGCACGGGCGTTGGCCGCCGAAAAAGGCCCCGGCGCACAGCCCCATGCCTTCGTCTTCCTTGTTGGAGGGCACATGCATGACCTGATTGGATTGGTCGAGCACCTCAATGACGCCGGCCAGCTGTTTGCAGGGCACGGTGGTGATGAAACTGATCTCGTTGGCGATCAGATCGTCCACGATCTTGTGGTCAATAGCATTGGCCATGCGCGTAAATGGTTTCCTCTCAAAAGGGTCTTGGGGGATGTCCGGCCCTTTTGAACATGAAACCGGGCTCAGCGCCAAGCAAATTCCGAATAGGTCTGCCCGCGCGCAACGCAGTTGAGCGCCTGGCCGATATAGGCCACCAGGTTGGGCGGCAGAGTGTCGGTGGCAAACCAGCTGAGATCATCGCATTTGTGCGGTTCGGCATTGTGGGGCGTGCCCTGCCAGCGCCGGGCGCGGAAAAACAGGGACATGCGCTCATCGCCCCGCATGCGATGCATGAGATGGACGAACTCAAGATCGCCCGGGTCCACGATGATCCCAGCCTCTTCGGCGGCCTCGCGCACCATGCCGTCGCGGGCGGGCTCGTCCCCGTCCAGATGGCCGGCGATCAGGCTGTAATTGCCGTCCTCATAGCCGGTCTGGAAGCGGCGAAGCAGAAGCACCTCGCCGGGGCGCTCTAAGATCAGGTGCACCTCGCCGATCATTTTGAAGCGCTCGATCATAAATCGCCCCCTTGCAAATCACTCGACTTGTGCCAAATTAGACGTCTTGTTCAACAACTGAAAGGAGGTGATCTGATGTCTAGTGAGAATTCTTTGGGTCTGACCCATCATGGCAGAATGACGTGGGTGTTGGAGCAGCCTCTGGCGCTGAAGTGATTTTGCAATTTACGTGATTGGGATTGATCCAATCTCACGGAGGGGCCGCCACGTGCGGCCCCTTTTGATTTGTGCGCCCTTGCGAACGTGAGGACCTTCTGAGCCAAGGGCAAGATGTGAGCTATGGGCCCTCGCGTTCGCAAGGGCGCGGGGTCAGCTCATCACTCTCACCGCCGAAACACATGCAACTTGTTGCCATCCAAATCCCGGCAATAGGCCCCGTAATAGCCTTCTGAGTAATCCCGGGGCCCGGGCGGTCCCTCGTCCGCCCCGCCCAAGCGGGTCACCGCCTCATAGAACGCCCTCACCCCTTCTTCATCTTCCGTGGCAAACATCACCTGAACCCCGTTGCCCACGCTCGCCGGCTTGCCATCAAACGGCAGGAGGACCCAGAATTCGTTGGGCCCGCCGGGCGGCCCATAGCCGATCTCGCGCGGCACCGTCACCTGGCGCTCAAAGCCCACCGTGGCCAGCACCTCATCATAGAAAGCCCCCGCCCGCTCCAGATCGTTCGTTCCCACGCAAACTCCTGCCAGCATGACCCGCTCTCCTCCTTCACCACCCGTTGGCAAACCAGCGCCAATCGGGCATTATCGCTCCTTCAGCGCAAAGAGGTTCCCATGATTGCCGAGACCCTTCAAGAGCTTGTAGCCCCCATTGGCGATAAGGCCTCCATCGCACTGCCGCCCTCGCGCAGCGGGCCGGCCATGGCCGCCACCCGCGCGCTGATTGAGGCGGGCGCAAAAGACTTGCATCTGATCGCCATACCCACCTCCGGGCTTCAGGCCGATTTGCTGATTGGCGCTGGCCGTGTTGCCACCATGGAAAGCGCCGGCGTCACGTTAGACGAGTTCGGCCAGGCACCCCGCTTTGTGGACGCGGTGAAACAAGGCGCGCTGAAGCTGAAGGACACCACCTGCCCCGCCCTCGTCTCCGCGCTCCAAGCCGGCGAGAAGGGCATCCCCTTCATTCCCATGCGCGGGCTCATTGGCTCTGACCTGCTGAAACACCGGGAAGACTACCAGGTGATCGACAACCCCTTCGCCGGCGGCGGCGATCCCATCGTGGTGCTGCCGGCCATCGTCCCGGACTTTGCCCTCTTCCAAGCTCCTCTTGCAGATCGGCACGGAAATGTGTGGATCGGCAAGGCGCGCGAGCTCATGACAATGGCCCATGCCGCCCGCCATACGCTGGTGAGCGCAGAGGAGATCGTGGACGAAGACCTGATGGCAGATCCCTTAAGATCGCCCGCCACCATCCCCGCCCACTACGTGACCAAAATCGCGCAAGCCGAGCGCGGCTGCTGGCCTCTCGGACTTGCAGGCTGCTACGACATCGATGCAGAGGCCATGAGCGCCTACGCCCACATGGCCAGAACGGCCGAGGGCTTTGCCCAGTTCTTAGAAGACGGCCCTCAGCCCGCCCACCCGGTCGCCGCTGAGTAAATGGATTACAGTTCTGAAGAGTTGCTGATCTGCGTGATCGCGCGGCTGCTGGCGGGCGTGGAGCATATTGCCGTGGGCGTCTCCTCGCCCATCCCAGGCTCTGCCGCCTTGCTCCAGCGCAGCTTGTCGGATGGTGCCACCCGGGTCACCGTGCTCAACAGCCGCCAATTGCAGGCCCTGAACGACGGGGTCACCGAGCTCTTCGACATGGCAGCCCAGGGGCGGATCGGCGCCTTCTTCCTCTCCGGCGGGCAGATTGACGGCTCCGGCAACATCAACCTGGTGGGCGTCGGCGATTATCCGCAAATGAAGGTGCGCTGGTCGGGCTCCTTCGGCTCGGCCTTGCTCTACTATCTGGTGCCCAAGGTCATCTTGTTCCGCGATGAACACACCCGCCGCACCATGGTGGAGAAGGTGGACTTCATCAGCGCCCCCGGCACCAGCGACGAAGGGGTCCACCGCCCGGGCGGTCCCCATGCGCTGGTGACAAACCTGTGCGCCTTTTCGTTCAACAAGGAAAAAGCCCGCTTCCGCCTGGAAACCATCCATGCCGGCCACAGCTTGGAAGAGGTGCGCGATAACACGGGCTTTGCCTTTGACTGCCCCGACGATGTGCCCGAAACCCCGGCGCCCGAGCCGGAGCGTCTGGCCCTCCTGCGCGGCCCCCTCGCTGCAGAGGTGGCCGATCCTTACCCCAAGTTCGCCGCCCGGGTTTGGGGTGTGTAATCATTCAGCTCCAATAGAAAGCAAAAAGCACCATGCGTTGTTTGATCCAAAGGGTCTCCTCGGCCGATGTGAAGGTGGATGGCGAGACCGTGGGCGAGATCGGCCCCGGTCTGATGATCCTCATCTGCGCCATGCAGGGCGATGAGGAGGCCCAGGCTGCCCAACTTGCCAAGAAGGCGGTGAACCTTCGCATCTTCTCAGACGAAAACGGCAAGATGAACCGCTCGCTGCTCGATATTGGCGGTCAAGCTCTGGTGGTCAGCCAGTTCACCTTGGCCGCAGACACCTCTCGTGGCAACCGGCCCGGCTTCTCCAGCGCCGCCCCGCCGGCAGAGGGCGAAGCACTTTACGAACGGTTCGCTGATCTGGTGGCCGAACACGGCGTTACCGTCGCCAAGGGGCGCTTCGGGGCCGACATGAAGGTGACGCTCACCAACGATGGTCCGATCACCATTTGGCTTGAAACGTAGGGTTTTCCGGGAAGGTGAATGGAGGCTGGGCCAGGATTTGAACCTGGATTTCCGGATTTGCACTCCGGCGCAGTGACGTTTTGCTACCCAGCCTCACCACGCTCACGAAACCGTGAGCGCCTGCCTAAAGTGATAGTTCGACGAGGTTATCACTTCGTGAACAGAACATTTTCTCAAACTCTGATCCCAACGCTCGCAATCATGTGATGGCCACGTGGGTCATGCTCTGTGCCATAGAAGCAAGATGATGCGTTTTCTCGCCATAGGTCTTGCCATGCTGATGTTCGCCGCTGAGGCGGTCGCAGACAGCCGGCACGTGCTCAAGGGCCGCATTATCCGGGCGCTTGCCATAGACCCCGGCAATCCGGACCACATCCTGGTGGGCCAGAAAGCGGGCAAGCCCGGCAGCGGCCTGGTGTTCAAGAGCCTGGACGGTGGCAAATCCTGGCGCACCCAGAACGGCAACGCGCCCATAGCCCCAGAGGCAACGGATGTGCAGGCCG
>JBCDIP010000162.1:0-6546 GCA_038748855.1 Pseudomonadota bacterium | reverse complement strand
GCCACGGGCGCGGGTTTCAAATGAAAGTTCAATCCGTCTCGAACCTTGTCCACCTGCCAGGTGGTGGGGAGGTCAAAGTGGGCGACCTGACCAAGCGCATGCACGCCGGCATCGGTGCGCCCTGCGCCAAACACCTGAGCCCGTTCGCCGGTGAGCTTGGTGAGCGCCTCCACGAGCGCGCCCTGAACCGACGGCCCATTGTCCTGCATCTGCCACCCGCAAAAGGGTCCGCCATCATATTCAACGGTGATCCGGTAGCGTGCCATGACCTGCCTACTGCACCACGGTGCCGGCGGAAACAGCCGTGCCGCGCAGAAAGTCAGCTGCCGTCATGACGCCTTTGCCGGCCCTTTGAACATCGATCAGACGCACCGCGCCGGTGCCGCAGGCAATGGTCAGGGCCTCATCCAGAACCGCGCCGGGCGCACCGCCCGCCTCAGTGAGCTCTGTGCGCAGGACCTTGATGCGCACCGGTTGGCTCCCTGGCAATTCAAACCAGGCGCCGGGAAAGGGCGACAGGCCGCGAATGTGATTGTGCACCTCTGCTGCAGGTTTGCTGAAATCGATCTTGGCTTCCTGCTTGTCGATCTTGGCGGCGTAAGTCACACCTTCTTCAGGCTGGGGCGTACAGGCAAGCGTCCCGCCCGCAAGGTGCGCCAGGGCCTCTGTCATGGCTTCAGCGCCCACAACGCTCAGCTGATCGTGTAGCTCTTCTGCAGTCATGTTGGCGGAGATCGGCACCCGTTTCTCCAAGCAGACAGGGCCGGTGTCCAGGCCCTTCTCCATGCGCATGATGCCCACGCCGCTCTCTTCATCACCGGCCATGATGGCGCGCTGTATTGGCGCTGCACCGCGCCAGCGGGGCAGCAGGGACGCATGGACATTGAAACATCCATGCTCCGGTGCCTGGAGAACAGGTTCCGGCAGGATCAGGCCATAAGCAACAACAACAGCGGCTTCCGCGCCCAGATCAGCAAAGGCGCGCCGGTCGTCATCGGCCTTCAAGCTGGCCGGCGTGCGCACGTTGAGGCCGTGCTGCTCGGCCAGCAGGTGCACGGGAGATTTGCGCTCTTCCATGCCACGCCCGGCCGGCCGCGGAGGCTGGGAATAGACGCAATCCACATCGTGGCCATCGTCCAACAGCGCTTGCAGCACCGGAACGGAAAAGTCCGGCGTTCCCATGAAGATAAGGCGCATCGTGAGTTAGCCGGCTTCCGCCAGCCGCTTGGCTTTCGTGAACTTGCGCACGATCAATTGCTTTTTGAGGCGCGAGATATGATCGATGAAGAGGACACCGTTCAAGTGATCGATCTCATGCTGCAGGCACGTGGCCATGATGCCGGAACAATTGAGCTCTTGCTCGCTGTTGTCGCGGTCCAGATAGCGCACTGTCACCTCTGCCGGCCGGGTCACCGTCTCATAGATCTCCGGTATGGAGAGGCAGCCTTCCTCATAATCTGAGGTGGCTTCTGACTGCCAGATGATCTCCGGGTTGGCCAAGAAGATGGGCTCTGGCTCCACCTCCGGGTGATCTTCCGTAGCCTCACGCTTGGCCACGTCGGCCACGATGACGCGGCTCAACACGCCCACCTGCGGCGCCGCCAGTCCAATGCCGGGGGCATCGTACATGGTCTCCAGCATGTCATCCATGAGCCGGCGCACGTCATCATCCACCGCAGCCACAGGATCAGCCACAGTTTTGAGAACCGGATCGGGGATTTTTATAATGTCCATAATCGCCATAAAGCTGAGATAGGCGATCAATTAGGCCGGGTCAACGCCCCGGGTCGGGGTTCACCTATGTTCCGGTGCAAGATCCGCCGCCCAACACGCAAAAGCGGGCGCAATGCGGATGGTTCAGCTTCACCTTGCCATCTTCAAACATGCCCTCATTAGCAGAGGATGCAGCGGTCAGGTTGGGACCCATATCGAACGCATCATCATAAACCAAAAGCGTGCAGGGGAGGATTGAGGGGGTCAGCGCCCCTTTGCGCTTCACGGCCATGCGGCTGGTGGCGCACATCATATGCTCAGGCTTGACGCCCAGAATGTCCCAACAATCGGTGGTGATCTCCGGCACATCCAGCATGGCGTCCATTTCCGGGAACAGAACCAGTTGCATGTGATCATCTGCATTAATGGTCCATCCGCGTTCTGCGATGAGACGCGCATAGCCCTTGCGGGCATCCTCTTCGGTTTCGTTCCAGCAGGTGCGACCGGCAACGGCGATTTGAAAGCCGTTTTCTGCTAGCCAATCCACCCCTTCAAGCGCTTTCTCCCAGGACCTTGGCCCGCGCTCCAGCTCGTGCAAGGCTTGGGTGTAGTGATCCAGAGAGATCCGCAATGATAGCTTGGTGGGGTACTTTTCGCGTAAGGCCAGCAAGCCTTCGCGCACTTTTGGGCGTTGCATCGGTTGCATGGCGTTGGTGAGGATCAGAACCTCAAATCCGCGTTTCAGCGCAGCATCGGCCATGGCCATCATGTCACGGTTCATAAAGGGTTCACCGCCCGTAAACCCGATTTCGCGCGTGCCCATCTCGCGTTGTTCAATCTCATCCATCAGCGACAAGGCGTCAGCAAGGCTGAAATAGACCAGCCGATCGTTGCTGGGGCTGGATTCGATGTAGCAGTTGATGCACTCAATATTACAGAGAGTGCCGGTATTGATCCAAAGAGTGTCGAGGCGCTCGAGAGCCACCTCGGCGCGCTTTTCGCCCTTCGCCGTGATTTGCGGGTCAGAAAACTTCTGAGGGTCCAGATGCGGCGGCCCTGGGCGTGTGTCTAAGACTTGTTCACTCATGGTGGCGGACCCTAAAGCGAAAGTGCACTGCGGCAAAGCGCAAAGTGTCTGTCCTCACGCCTTTGTCAATCCAGGCCTTTTGGGGGGCACTTTATCGCGAGCGGCGTGTCAGAAGCTTCCGTGAACGGATTTTTCAGGGCGAAACCGATTCGCCCTTAGCTTTTGACTTCAAAGGTAATTTTCAGGGTAACGCGATAACTCTGAACCTGATCGCCCTTCACCACGCAGCTTTGATCCTGAACCCAGGCAGCGCGAATGTTTTTCACCGATTTTGCCGCTTGTTTGATGCCGTTTGCTGCTGCGTCATCCCATGAACGGTCCGAATCCGCCATGATTTCGATCACCTTCATAATGGCCATCGCGTCTTCCTCCACACTTTTCTGTATCAGAGGCCACAATAAAGCACCCAGCGGACGGTTTCCAGCTTGCCTTTTTGTCGCGAAGCAGCGAACGTTGGGGCCGGTGCGGGCGTAGCTCAGTGGTAGAGCGTCAGCTTCCCAAGCTGAATGTCGTGGGTTCGATCCCCATCGCCCGCTCCAATCCTCTTAAATTGTTGATTTTTAAAAGCCATTTTCTCATGGGAAGAGGGCATTTCGATCAAGGATCAAGTTAGCCTTTGATCGATGGGGGCAACTATTCATTTATCCAAGAGTGGTACATTACGCCCATTAGCCGAGCGGCAAACGTCTGGGAGTGTCCACGGCAACTGGGGAGTGGAACCGGGGTGAATCTAATACCACCAAATGTGCTGGCCATGCTGAATCATCTCAGAGCGCGCTCTGAGAGAACGGATTTTGCTGAGCAATTGGCATCGGACCCCGATCGGCCAGCGCCGCGCAGGTTGCGAATGCGCCAAACGGCGAGCCAATCTTCAGTTGGTGCAATCTGGGAGCAGCTTCTTGCCGATAGCCCGGCCGATGACAGCGCCAGGGCTGAAATTGCCGATGGCCACACTCTCTCCCAGGCAGAAGCTTATGGCCAAAACATCGAAAACCTTATCGGAACGGTCAAGATCCCTGTGGGGCTGATCGGCCCAGTTCGGGTCAACGGCATCAATGCGAACGGTGACTATTTCATCCCTCTGGCCACAAGCGAAGCTGCCTTGGTCGCGTCTTATGCACGGGGCGCGGATGTGGCCAGCAAGGCTGGCGGTATAAGCGCTGCCATGCTGTCTGAAGGGGTTTTGCGCACGCCTGCGTTTGTCTTTTCGGATGTTTTGCAGTCCGGCCTATTCGTGAACTGGGTTGCGGAGAACGCTGAACACTTAAAGGCTGCCGCCGAGAAGACCACACGCTACGGCAAACTGATGGCCATCGAGCCGTTTATCGATTCAGATATTGTGTTCCTTCTGTGCCGTTACACTACGGGCGATGCGGCAGGGCAGAACATGGTGACGGTCGCGTCAGAAGCCGTCTGCGAATACATCGTCCAACACTCGCCGATCGAGCCGTTACACTGGTTCATCGAAGCCAATTTCTCCGGCGATAAGAAAGCCTCCTATCTCGGCATGCACACCGGCCGCGGACGGAAGGTGACCGCCAGCGTAGAAATCCCGTTCCAGCTGATAAAACGCTACCTGCGGGCAGACCCTGACACCATGCTGGCGTATGGCCGTGTTGCCGGATTGGGGGCCGTGCTCAGTGGCCAGCTGGGCGCACAGGCCCACTATGCCAACGCGCTGGCGGCATTGTATGCGGCAACGGGTCAGGACATTGCCTGTGTCTCCGAATCTGC
Source organism: Pseudomonadota bacterium (assembly GCA_038748855.1). Taxonomy (GTDB): domain Bacteria; phylum Pseudomonadota; class Alphaproteobacteria; order Rhizobiales; family CAJQND01; genus JAAEUE01. Next base: position 2,012 of record JBCDIP010000162.1, on the reverse strand, counting down.
CGTTGGCTTCACCCGCATGGAGGCGCGGGATGATGGGATATTCTTTTCCGTCACCATGCCCAACATTCTGGTCGGCTCTGTCGGAGGAGGAACCTCGCTCCCGAGCCAGGCGGCGGGCCTCTCCATTCTCGGCCTCAAAGGCCCCGGTAAGGCGGCAGCTCTGGCGGAGGTCACGGCCGCCCTCTGTCTGTGTGGTGAAATTTCCATAATCGCCGCTATCGCCGCAGGTCATTTCACCCGAGCTCACAAGAAGCTGGCGCGGATGAGATGAGCGGTGAAGCCAATACCCTCCCGCGCCATCCGGCTGCTGATGAAGGCCTCCTGAAGCGGCTCTGGATCTATCAGGAAGACCGCTTTCCGATTTTCAAGACGGCGATTTTGCTGGCCGTGTTCTCTGCGGCCAGCATCAGCGTTTCCGCGCACCTGGCAGACCGCTCCCTTCCGGGGATCTGGGTCTTTGTGGCGGTTTGGCTGGTGGCGTTGATCATCTTCTTTCAGATGCGGGCATGCGATGAGTTCAAGGACTTGGAAGATGACCGCACCTATCGCCCAGAGCGCCCCATACCAAGCGGCTTGGTGAGTTTGAGCCTCATCTTGAAACTTGCAGCCTTCGGCGCTGTGCTGGCCATTGCGTTGACGGCGTCCATCTACCTCTGGCTGCTTGTGCCGCTTTTGGGCGTGTGGCTGTGGCTGGCGCTGATGACCCATGAGTTCTTCGTCGCGGACTGGCTCAAAGCCCGCTGGGGGCTCTATTTGGTCTCCCACATGGCGATCATGCCGCTAATAGATCTATACATAACCGCAGCTGAATGGTTGCCTCATTCCAACGGTCCGCCGGCAGGCCTGTGGCTGTTCTTGGCGTTGAGCTTTGCAAACGGCTGCGTGCTTGAGCTTGGCCGGAAAACCTGGTCGCCAGAGTCTGAACGTCCTGGTGTTGAAACCTACTCCGCGTTGCTGGGCCCAACACGCGCTGTTTGGCTTTGGGTTGCGGTCTGCGCCGTGGCTTGGCTCCTCTTGGCGGGCGTAGGACTTGCCGTGCGCGCGCCGCTTTCGGTCGCTGGGCCGGGCCTCATCATGTTGCTGGTTGTGGTTTTCTTCGCGCAGCGGTTCTCCCAATACCCAACGGTTAAAGGCCAGAAAGGGATCGACACCTTGGCTGGCCTTTGGGTCTTTGCGTGCTACTGTCTGGCCGGCTTTGCGCCCTTCATCGCAACGGGGTTCCAATGACACCCGGGCCAATTCTCCATATGGATGCCTCTGCCGGCGTGGAGAGAGTTGGTGGGAAGGCAGCTGCTCTCATGCGCCTTAGTGCGCAGGGCTTTAATGTTCCGAACTTCCTGGTTGTTGAGCCTGACGCATTTTCCGCCAAGGGCCTTTCCAAGGAAACGCGCGAAAGCCTGCTGGAAGGACTGCCCAAGCTTGGTTATGGGCCTTATGCGGCGCGGTCCTCGGCGGTGGAGGAAGACGGTGCTGGCCATTCCCACGCTGGGCAATTTCTCTCCGTGCTTAATCTCAAGGCGGAGCGGGTTCCGGCAACCTGCGCTGAGGTTTGGAAGAGCGGTCTGGAAGACAATGTGGCGACCTACCGCGCTTCAACGGGATTGAACGGGGCCGGAGATGCGCCGGCGGTGATCGTGCAGCAAATGGTCAACGCCAGATGCGCGGGTGTGGCGTTCACCGCTGATCCGGTAAGTGGCCGCCAAGACCAGATCGTCGTCTCTGCAACTGAGGGCCTCGGCGACAAGCTCGTGGGCGGCGAGGAGGATGGCGAGACTTATCTCATCGATAAGCAGACCGGCGCGGTGCTGGACGGACCACAGAACGGTGTGCTGTCATCTGCCGATCTGGAGCAACTCGCAGATCTTGCGCTTGCGGTAGAACGGGCAAGCGAAGGGCCGCAAGACATCGAGTGGGCGTTTGACGATGCTGAACTCTACCTCTTGCAATCACGGCCCATCACAACGCCCTTAAGGCCGCATCCCATTCCCGATCAGGACGTAACTGTCTTCGAT
>JBCDIP010000161.1:0-6568 GCA_038748855.1 Pseudomonadota bacterium | reverse complement strand
TCGGATTCCCTGCCGGTGAACTGGGCATGGAATCCGAGAGCCCGGGCCAGGCCAAGAGGCGTGGGCAGGGCGAATTTGGCCGGCATGACAAAGGCACAAAGCTCCGCCAAATCCAGGTGACGTTGCTCCAGACAGGAGCGCTGCATCGCCTGGCCGGCCTCGCAGACAAAAGCCAGCCGGCGCACCAGAAAGCCGGCATGGCAGATCAGATGAGGACCTCGGGAGAGCTGGTCGAGGGCTGATTTGGCGTCAAATACTTCCGGCTCTGCCCCTGGAGCGGCGATGATTGCGGACACACCGGACTGCACGGCCACCGGTATCCGATCAACCATTTGCGCAGCCAAATCCAGATTGTCTTTGCCGGGACCGGTCAACTGATGTATCTGCTCATCGCGAATATGAAATAGGGCGGACACCCTAGCCGATGATGATGGCTATTCGACACCCCCGAATTTGCACCCACTAAGGTTTACTGCAGGCACCGGTACGATGAACGATCAGATGACGCTTTTGAAGAGCGAAGCAGAAGTTTCCAAGGCATGGCCCTTTGAAGAGGCCCGCAAACTCCTGGAGCGCTTGGAGAAGGGCAAGACATCGCCAGACGAGATCCTGTTTGAAACCGGATACGGCCCGTCAGGCCTGCCGCATATCGGAACCTTTGGGGAAGTGGCCCGCACCTCCATGGTGCGCCATGCCTTTTCCATCCTGTCGGATATCCCCACCCGGTTGATCTGCTTTTCCGACGACATGGATGCCTTGCGGAAAGTGCCGGACAATGTGCCGAACCAGGAGGCGATGGCTGAGCATATCGGCAGACCTTTGACCAAGGTACCGGATCCCTTTTCGGATGATTATGAGAGCTTCGCCCATCACAACAATGCGCGCTTGCGCCGGTTTTTGGATCAGTTCGGCTTTGAGTACGAGTTCGCCAGCGCCACGGAGTATTACGCATCCGGCCGATTTGATGAGACCCTGCTGAAGATGCTGGAGGTCTATGACAAGGTCATGGACATCATCCTGCCCACCTTGGGCCCTGAACGCCGGGCCACCTATTCGCCCTTCCTGCCCATTTGCCCACGCACAGGCACTGTGCTGCAGGTGCCTATGCTGGAGCGCAACCCGTCTAAGGGCACGGTGGTTTATGAGGATCCGAACACCTCAGAAAAGGTGGAGGTTTCTGTGACCGGCGGTGCGGTGAAATGCCAATGGAAGGCCGACTGGGCCCTGCGCTGGGCGGCGCTGGGGATTGATTATGAAATGGCCGGCAAGGATTTGATCGATTCCGTCCGCCTCTCCAGCCGGATCTGCAAGGCGCTCGGCTCTGAGCCGCCGGAAGGCTTCAACTATGAGCTGTTCCTGGACGAGAACGGGGAGAAAATCTCCAAATCGCGCGGCAACGGTCTCACCATTGATGAGTGGCTGCGTTATGCCAGCCCGGAGAGCCTGCAACTCTACATGTACCAGGGACCACGCAAAGCCAAGCGGCTGTTCTTTGATGTGATCCCCAAAAACGTGGATGAGTACCTCACCTTCCTGTCGAAGTATGACGACCAGGAGTTGAAGGATCAGATCTCCAATCCGGTCTGGCATATTCACGCAGGCACCCCGTCAGCTGCCGATGTGCCGGTGAGTTTTGCCCTGCTGCTGAACCTGGTGAGCGCGTCCAACTCCCACGATAAAGAGACCCTGTGGGGATTCATCCAGCGTTACGCGCCGGACAGTTCAGCTGCTGCGAACCCCAAGCTGGATGAAATGGTGGGCTATGCCATCGCCTATTATGAGGATTTCGTGCGGCCGGCCAAAACCTACCGGGCTGCAACGGACCAAGAGCGCGCCGCGTTCGAGGATCTAAGCGCCAGGTTGGCGGATGTAGAGGCCGGCACGTCGGCGGAAGATATCCAGACCCTGGTCTATGAGGTGGGCAAGGCCCATGGATTTGAGCCGCTCAGAGACTGGTTCAAGGCGCTCTACGAGGTGTTGCTCGGCCAATCTCAGGGCCCACGCTTTGGCGGGTTTGTTGCGCTCTACGGGATTGAGGAGACGCGCGCGCTGATTGCCGATGGGTTGGCTGGCAAGCTGGGATGAGTGAACCCGGCGCCCTTGCGTTTTATCCGTCATCCCCGCGAAAGCGGGGACCCATAGCTCACACCTTTACCTTGGCTGAGAAGGTCCTCGCTTTCGCAAGGACGCGGGAAGGCTCTACTGACTGGCCCAGATGATGCGGGACATCCACACCACATCATCATTGTCCACGGACCGCACGCCATGTTCTGGATTAACGGACTCCAACTCAATGCGCCGGGCGTTCTGGTTCTTCAGCACCTTGGCTATCACCTCGCCATGCACCGTTTTAACCACCACCCGGTCGCCCACCCGCACAGACACGTTCGGGGACACGATGATCGTGTCACCTGAGCGATAGGCCGGCTCCATGCTGTCACCGGAGATCTGCAGCGCATAAGTGTTCTCATCTGAAATGTTAGGGAACAGGATCTGCTCCCAGCCTTCGCCGGTGGGAAAGCCGCCATCGCCAAACAAGCCACCGCGGCCTGCCTGAGCAAAGCCGATCAACGGCACGGTCTTCAGGCGCCGCGCTCTGGACTTGGAGCTTTTGTCCACCAAGGCTGCGAATTGGTCTATCGGCTCGCCCGTCACCCGCAGGATCTTGGAGATGCTCTCCGTTGAAGGCCAGCGCTCGCGCCCGTCCGGCGAAATGCGCTTGGATTTGTTGAAGGTGGTCGAATCGAGCCCGGCCCGCTTGGCCAATCCCGATGCAGTCAGTCCGTGTTCTTCCGCGATTTGATCGATAGCATCCCAAACCTGGCGATGACTGAACATTCTTGTGCGCCTCCTGATTGGTTCTGACGCAATATATAGGAAACAAAAACCAGAAAACAAACGCGATAAGCGCCTTGCTGTTGGAAAAATGCAAGTCAACTGGAAAGCGGCGGACAACCGGAGTAAGGAGACCGCATGGAGCGCGTTATCTTTAAAGTCTGCGACCGCGAAAGTTGGTCTGAAGCCAAGCAAAAAGGCCGGTTTCAAGGCGCACCCATTGATGTTGAAGACGGGTATATCCATTTTTCCACGGCAACACAATTGGCAGAAACCTTGGCCAAGCACTTTGCCGGCCAGGAAGACCTGGTGCTGGTGGCTGTGCGCACGGCAAACTTGGGCCCAAATCTCAAATGGGAGGTCTCCAGGGGCGGCGCTCTGTTCCCTCATCTTTATGAAGATTTGGACTTGAAGCACGTGAATTGGGAGCACCTTTTGACGCTCAGCGACGGACACCATGTGCTGCCGGACTTGGAGCGCGAATGAGTGTGCTGGACACGATCGGCTTGTCGCTCATGCGGATGTTCGACGCTGAGACGGCCCACGGTCTTGCCATTTCGGCCTTGAAATCCGGGCTTGCCAACGCGCCACGCGCCCAGGCAGATCCTAAGTTGGAAGTAGAGGCGTTCGGCTTGACCTTTCCAAACCCTGTGGGCCTCGCCGCCGGATTTGATAAGGATGCCGAGGTGCCCGATGCCATTTTGCGCTTAGGCTTCGGCTTTGCGGAGGTGGGGACGGTCACGCCCATTGCCCAGCCCGGAAACCCAACTCCGCGCATGTTTCGCCTTACTGCAGACCGCGCCGTGATCAACCGGCTGGGGTTCAACAACCAGGGCCATGCCGCAGCGCTGGAGCGGCTGAAAGCGCGGCCCAAAACAGGCATTGTTGGCGTTAACATCGGGGCCAATAAAGACAGCACCGACAAGATCGCAGACTACGAGCGGGGGGTGAGCACATTCGCGGACCTCGCCTCCTACTTAACGGTCAATGTGTCCTCACCCAATACGCCGGGTCTGCGCGGTCTTCAGGACCGAGGGGCTTTGGAAGAGTTGCTGGGCCGTGTCTTGGCGGCTCGCGCGGCGGCCTCCGCGCAGCCTCCTGTGCTGCTGAAGATTGCGCCCGATCTGGACGATGAGGCGCTCGCGGACATTGCTCAGGTGGTGTTGGGGGCCGGCATTGACGGGGTCATTGTTTCAAACACGACAATCAGCCGTCCACCGCTGAAGTCTACCGAGCGCCATGAACAGGGCGGTTTGTCAGGCGCCCCCTTGTTTGAGCTTTCCACGCAGATCCTGGCCAAGTTCTACCTGGCCACGGATGGCAAGATCCCTCTAATCGGCGTGGGCGGCGTGGATAGCGGTTCCGCGGCGTGGGAAAAGTTGCGCGCCGGCGCCAGCCTGGTTCAAATCTACAGCGGCATGGTTTATGAAGGCCCAGGTTTGGCTCGCACTGTCAGCCAACATTTATCTCGACAACTTAAACGCTCCGGTTACGACACGCTCAGCGCGGTGACGGGAACCGGCGCCAAAGAATGGGCTGAGGCATGACCGTTACAATCTGGCATAATCCAAGATGTTCCAAATCGCGCCGCGCTCTGGCGCTCATTCAAGAGCAAGGCATTGAGCCTGAGATCGTCAATTACCTGGAAACACCACCATCCGCACAAGAGCTTAAGGATCTCTCCGACCTCCTGGGCAAAGGCCCGGACGAGTTTATACGCAAGGGCGAGAAGGTCTACAAAGAGCTGGAGCTGAAGGGCTCGGATAATCAAACCTTGTTTGCTGCCATGTCCGGCAATCCGATCCTGATCGAGCGGGCCATCGTGTTCGCCAACGGCAAGGCCGTTGTGGGCCGTCCGCCGGAAGATGTGCTGGAGATACTCTAGGGAGAGAGCGGGAAGCGCTCACGCATCAGCGCCGGCACCCGCGCCAAAAGCGTGAGTGCCCGCGCCACCAGAAACAGCATGACGCTGGCCCAAAGCCCGTGGTTTCCAAAGATCTCGGTGAGAGTTTGCCAAGCGGCCAGGAACATCACCAGGCTGATCAGCATCATGTTGCGCAGATCCTTCGACTGGGTGGCGCCAATGAAGATGCCATCCAGCTGGTAGCAGCCAACACCCAGGATGGGGGCAGCGATGATCCACCACAGATAGGCCCGGGCTGTGTCCCGGATCTCCTGGTTCACGGTCAGCGCGTCAATAACAAAGGGCCCTAAGGCCCAGGTCAGGAGTGCAAACGCAATGCCTATCACAAAGGCCCACTGGCTCGACAGCACCGCATAGACCCGGAACCTCATCCTGCTCTTGGCCCCCACCGCCTGGCCGACCAGCGCTTCGGCAGAGTGGGCAAAACCATCGATCAAATGCGTCCCGAACACCATGATGTTCATGAGCACGGTGTTGGCCGCAAGAATCACATCACCCACCTCAGCCGATTTGGCCGTGAACATGACGAACACCAAGACCGCCGCCACCGAGCGGACCATGATGTCGAAATTCACCGCATAGGTGCGCCGCAGCTGCACCCGGTCGAGCACACGGGCCATGTCCCAGCTGCCGCCGCGACGCTTCAGCTCCAGGTGAGCGGCCCACACACCGCCCACTGCCGCAACCATGGATGCCAGCAATGTGCCCAGTGCCACCCCATCGGCTTTCATGCCAAAACCAAGCACCAGGACCACATCAAACACCATGTTGGAAACATTCAACAGCAACTGCAGCATGAACGCCGTACGTGCTTGGCCAAGGCCGATGAACCAGCCCAGGAAAGCATAGTTCGCGAGCGCAAATGGGGCCGAGAGAATGCGGATCTGGAAATAGGTCCGAGCGTGGAACTCCACCTCATCTGAGCCCTGCAGCAAGGCAAACGACACGTATTCAATCAGCGGGGACAGGGCGATCAAAGCGAGCCCGATCGCCACCCCGATCATCAGGGCACGTGCCAGAACCGCGCGCACCTCCGCACTGTCCTTTGCGCCATGGGCCTGGGCGCTGAGCCCGCCGGTGCCCATACGCAAAAATCCAAACGCCCAGAATACGAGGGAGAAGATCATGGCGCCCAACGCAACGGCGCCAATGAAGTAGGCTTGAGGCAGCCGCCCGATCACCCAAGTGTCAACCAGGCCGATGAGAGGTTCGGACACATTGGCCGCCATGATGGGCAAGGCAATCGCCAACACGGTCCGGTGACCGGAGTGCTGCCGCAGCCAGCTTGGAACCAATTGCGCCATCATCTCCTGCGCTACACCCTTCTATCCAATTTTGGATATCACGCCCCAAAGAACGCATGATTTACCCAAATTTAAGGTTAACCGAACATGATTGTTGACAGTCAGTTTGTATAGGGCGTGAAAGCTATGCGGGGCGAGTTGAAGTATATTTTGCCGGCGATCCTTATGTTGGCGGTGGCCGGATGTAAACCGGCGACCACGTCAGGCAGTGGTACGGGCACAGGTACCGGCACCGGCACCACCACAACGACCCCGACCAGCCCGACAGGCCCAACCGCCGTCACCGCAAACGCCAACGGCTTTGCCGTGGGCCCGTCTTCTGCCTCCAACAATGTTGAAAACTCTGCAGAAGCCATCCCTGTTGCAGCCGTGGGCGTGGTGGTCACGCCGAACTTCTATACCCGTAACGGCGTCCACCTGGGCGTGGATGAAGGCCCCGTCGACTGGGTTCAAGTGACCGTTCAGGGCACCTTGCTGGATGGTACGTCGTTCCCGGCTGCTTATG
>JBCDIP010000160.1:0-6580 GCA_038748855.1 Pseudomonadota bacterium | reverse complement strand
TGGACTACCTCGCCAATGAGGGGGTCACCATAGCTCCCGGCGCGACGGTCAAAACCGAGGGCCGACTTTTCGCTGGCGCTAAGGTTGTGGATCTGGTGGACGGCTACGCCGAAAAGTACAAGGTCCAAAACTTCGACCTTCTGATCGACTGGGGTTGGTTCTACTTCATCACCAAGCCCATGTTCTACCTGCTTCAGTTTTTCCATGGTCTGGTGGGCAACTTTGGCTTCGCCATTATCTTGGCCACCGTGGTCATCAAGCTGGTTTTCTTCCCGCTGGCCAACAAGTCATACGTCTCCATGAGTAAGATGAAGAAGCTGCAGCCGGAGATGCAGAAGATCAAAGAGCGCTTCGGCGATGACCGACAGCGCCAGCAGCAGGCGATGATGGAGCTCTATAAGAAGGAGAAGGTGAACCCGATCTCGGGCTGTCTCCCGGTCTTGATCCAAATCCCGGTCTTCTTTGCGCTCTATAAGGTGTTGTTCGGCACCATTGATATGCGCCATGCGCCCTTCATCGGCTGGATCCAGGATCTGTCAGCGAAGGATCCCACCACATTGTTCAATCTGTTTGGTCTGTTGCCGTTCGGGGTTCCGGACTTCATGATCATTGGTGTGTGGCCGATCATCATGGGCATCACCATGTTCATCCAGATGAAGCTGAACCCGGCCCCGCCGGACCCCATCCAGGCGCAGATCTTTGCCTGGATGCCGCTGTTCTTCACCTTCCTACTGGCGAGCTTCCCCGCTGGCCTGGTGATCTACTGGGCCTGGAACAACACCCTGTCTGTGGCTCAGCAATATGTGATTATGCGCCGGCAGGGGGTTGAGGTGGAGCTCTGGAAGAACATGTCGGACACCTTCAGTTTCCTCAAAAAGAAGGGTGCGAAGGAAACTGAGTAGCTTGGGCTCGCTCGGCGCCTTCGTCCCAACCATGGCAGAAGACCAAGAGTTCTCCGCAGACGAGCTTGAAGCCGGGCGGTTGCTGTTTGCCGGCCCCTGCGACTTCATGATGGGGGCGACCAGCCTTGCGCAATTGCCTGAGGCGGCGCCGTGCGAGGTGGCGTTTGCGGGCCGTTCCAACGTGGGTAAGTCCTCCCTTTTGAACGCACTCACCGGCCGCCGGGCGCTGGCCCGCACCTCCAACACGCCCGGGCGCACCCGCGAGCTCAACTATTTCCAGATCGGCCCCTCGCTGCATCTGGTGGACATGCCGGGCTATGGTTATGCCCGGGCCCAGAAGACGTTGGTGGCCGCGTGGCAGAAGCTGATCAAAGCCTACCTGCGCGGCCGGCCCACTTTGCGCCGGGTGTTCGTGTTGGTGGACTCTCGTCATGGCATCAAGCCCAACGATCTTGAGATCATGGATCTGATGGATGAAGCCGCCGTCATCTATCAGGTGGTGCTCACCAAGGCCGACAAGATCAAGAAGGGTGAAAAGGACCGGTTGCTGAAGGCGACGGCAGAACAATTGCGCAAACGCCCGGCCGCGCACCCGGAGCTTCACCTGACCTCATCGGAAAAGGGCACCGGCATTGCCGAGCTGCGCGCTGAGGTGGCAAGGCTCCTTGTCGGCTGAGTGGGTCTTTGAAAAATCATCAGGTTCCCAGCGGGCCACTTTCGGTTATAAGCAGGAGTTCAGTGAAGTGAGTGGGCCGGACGAAACTATGGCTATTGAAGAAGACAACAGCAGCGAGAGCGTGGGCGAACCCTTGCCGGATTACATCACCCGGGAGGATCAGGCGCGCATCCTTTCCGAAGCGCTGCCGTTTATGCAGAACTATGATGGCGAGACCGTCGTCGTAAAGTATGGCGGCCACGCCATGGGCAGCCCGGAGCTGTCTCAGAAGTTTGCCCGCGACATTGTCCAGCTCAAGCAGACCGGGGTGAACCCCATCGTGGTCCATGGCGGCGGCCCGCAGATCGGCCGCATGCTGGAGCGTCTGGAGATCAAGTCTGACTTCCAGGATGGCCTGCGCGTCACTGACCGGGAGACCGTGGAAGTGGTGGAGATGGTGCTGGCCGGGTCCATCAACAAGCAGGTGGTGGCCGACATCCAGAAGGCAGGCGGTTATGCCATCGGTATCTCAGGGAAAGACGGCAACCTGATGCGGGCGCGCAAGCTGCGCCGCACCCGCAAGGATCCTGAAAGCAACATTGAGCGCATTCTCGATCTGGGTTTTGTGGGCGAGCCCTCTGAGGTGAACGCCACGGTGCTGGAGACCTTGGTGTATTCCGATGCCATCCCCGTCATCGCCCCGCTGGGTGTCTCCAAGGAAGGCGATACCTACAACATCAATGCGGACACCTTCGCCGGCGCCATCGCCATTGCGGTGAACGCCAAGCGCCTCTTGCTGCTCACCGATGTGGCCGGTGTGCTGGATGAGGAAGGCGAGTTGGTGCGCGAGCTCTCGTTGCAGGGTGCGCGCGATATGATCAGCAACGGAACCATCAAGGGCGGCATGATCCCCAAGATTGAGACCTGCATGTCGGTGGTCGACGCAGGGGTGGATGGTGTGGTGGTCCTGGATGGCCGGGTGCCCCATATTGTGTTGCTGGAACTGTTTACCGAGCACGGCGTGGGCACGCGCCTCAGCACGCTCGATTTGGATTGAGAGAAGAATGGCCTCACAAGAAGCATTTGCGCATGTGGACACCTGGGTGTTCGACTTGGACAACACCCTTTATCCGTCCCGCAGCCGACTGTTCGATCAGATTGACGTGCGCATGGGCACGTTCATCGCAGACCTTTTAGACATTGACCGGGTTGAGGCGCGGAAGATCCAAAAGCAATTCTTCTATGAACACGGCACCACCCTGCGTGGGCTTATGCTGGAGCATAATGTGAAGCCGGACGACTTTCTGGGCTTCGTGCATGACATCGATCATTCGGTGCTGCTGTCAAACCCGGGTCTGGATGCAGCCATTTCCAGACTGCCGGGCCGCAAGCTGATCTTCACCAGCGGCACAGTGGCCCATGCCGAACGGGTGATGCAGGAAATCGGGATTACCCATCATTTCGAAGAGATCTTCGACATCAAGGCCGCCGACTATGTGCCCAAGCCCCAGCGCCCCACCTATGAGGCCTTTCTGTCTCACACCGGCGTGGCGGCGAACAGGTCGGCCATGTTTGAGGACATTATCCGCAACCTCGAAGTGCCACACGATATGGGCATGACCACGGTGCTGGTGCACGATAATGACAATGAAGATGCGGCCATGATCAACAAGCTGAATGATGACACGGGCAATAACGAGCATGTGCACCATGTGACCGATGATCTGGCGGGCTTCCTGTCGAAGATTGTGCCAGCGTAATTGCCACTTTTTAGTTGTTTAAGTGCGAAAAATCCGCCAAAAGGATTGTATATCCGAACGAACCCATTTTCGCGTAAAGCGCTGATCTAGAACTCAGAATCGCGCTATTTGGCCTTGATGGTTTACTTTGTGTGCGGACGCAGTGCTGTTCCCCGCGTCCTTGCGAAAGCGAGGACCTTCTGAGCTAAGGGAAAGGTGTGAGCTATGGACCCTCGCGTGCGCAAGGGCTCGGGTCTCACGCCGGGTCCCGGTCCAGCGCCTGGCAGAGGCAATGCACACCGCCGCCACCGAGTGTGAACATGGACATATCTGGGTCATACACCTCATAGCCATGTTCACGCAGCTTCGCGTTCAGCCCATCAGAGCCTTTCATGGACAAGATCCTCTTCCCGCCCAGAGGCACGAGATTCACCCCGAGGCCCTTGGCTTCCTTGAAGCTCACATCGATGAAGTCATAGCCCCGCGCGGTCAGCCAATCGATCACCCAGGGCTCCAGCGCATCCAGGCAGGTCACGGCAAGGTTCTCCTCAATCGGCACCAGCAAACCATCCAGGTGGACGAAGAGGGCCGGGATCGGCACCACTTCCACATCCCACCCCTTTTCCTTGATCCACGCGGCCACCTGTTCTGAGCCTTCCTGCTCTGACCGCTCGCCGCAATAGCCCACCAGCGCGTGGCCAGGCTTCAAGATCACCAAGTCGCCGCCTTCAAAGTGCCCGGCGGTCACCATCTTCCAGATCGGGATGTTGTTGGACTGATAGAACTCAATGGCGGTCACATAGTCCGCCCGCCGGCACTTCAACTGCATGTGGCAGATCAGGGCGCCCCAGGGGGTCATGCAGCTGGAGTCGCGCGCAAAGAAGTTGCGGTGCAGAACGTCGTCTGATCTCAGATAATGGCAGGTGACGCCGGCCTCCTCATAGATACGCACCATCTCGGTGTGCTGCGCCATGGCTGTCTGGAGATCGAACTTCACGCCCGTCTTGTGCGCATTCTGCAAGGTGCGCTTCGTCAGCGGGCCTGCATCCACCCAGCGGTAGTGCTCAGGCTTGCCCAACAGCACATGGCGCAGTGTTGCATAGTCGTTATCGATACCCCAATTGGCTTCAGCCATCGCTCTCATCTCCCTCTGACAGGCGGGCCGATATCTGGCCCTCCGGCCTATAGATCAGATCGCGTTCGGCCTGTGCAGGGCGATATTTCGTCTCAGGTTCGCCTGAACCGATGACCACCAAAATCTCCCGGTAGAGCTTCTCTTTGATGGCCTCTTCAAAGTCCACGAAGTCGGCCGCCTGCATGACGAAGGCGCCGTTTCCGGAGATCACATTGTCCCGGTAATACTCATCGAGCCTGGGGAAATCCGCCAGAATGGCAAGGCCATTGATGGTAACCTGCAGGGCGGCGGCCATCACCTTGGCCTGGGGCATGATCACCGCTTTGCCGTACCAGGGCTCGGTCTCAATGCCGTCCCCGGACACATCGATCACCCGGCGCGTGCCGTTAATGTCGTTCTTCGTCAGCATGTCCAGGGCAAAGGCAACGCCTGACCCAATGCCCGTGCCGCCGCCGCCCTGACCCTGATTGCGGCCGGTGCGGGGATAAAAGGTCTCCACCACCCGTGCAAAAGTCTCCGCGCTGTCCGCGCCGTCGATCACGTACCACTTGGTGTGAACCTTCGGGAACGCAGCGTCGGACCAGACCATCAGCGCCACGGCGATTTTGCGCAAAGGTCCAAGGGCAATGGCACGCTGTATGCGCGGGCTGCGGAACGCGGCTGCGATGCCGCCCAGCTGGAGGCCAAACTCCTGCTCGTTGACGCTGCCTGAGCCATCCACGGCAAGCACCAGTTCAAGATCCACATCCTCCGCAGCCGCTGGGCTTGCGAGCACGAGCTGTGCCAGCAAGATGAAGAGTGCTGCGAGTTTGCCCTGTGATCTCATGTGGCCTTACCGGTGGTGCATCATCCGCCCGATGGTGTTCATCAGGATTTGTGCCGCCAGAATGGACGTTGTGCCAGTCAAATCATAGTCAGGAGCCACTTCAACAAGATCCAGCCCCACAATGTTCCCCTGCTTGCACAGGCCATCCAACAGCTCCAGCGCCTCGTAATAGACGAAGCCGCCATGGCTCGGCGTGCCGGTGCCGGGCGCGATGGAGGGATCAAAGCCGTCAATATCGATGGTCACGTAATAGCGCACATCCTTCGGAATGCGCGCCAGCACCTGCTCCACGCCCAGCTTCCGGAACTGGCGGACAGACAAGATGTCCGATCCCATATTGCGCGCATCCTCATAGCCCTCCTTGGCGGTGGAAGAGACGTTGCGGATGCCGATCTGGGAGAGGCCGGTCACATAATCCTTCTCCGCCGCCCGGCGCATAGGGTTGCCATGGCCGTAGCGCACCCCATGGCGCTCATCCACGAAATCCAGGTGCGCATCGATCTGCACCAGGTGCACCGGCTCCTGGCCCTCAAAGGCATTGATGCAGGGGATGTTGATGGAATGATCGCCGCCCAACACAATCGGTATAGCGCCGGCGCCTAAGATCTTGCGCACCCCGTGCTCAATGTTTGCGTGGCTCTTCAGGGTATCTGTGTGGACGATGTCCGCATCGCCAATATCGACGATCTTGACCTCACCAGCCGGCAGATAGGTGATGTCGTCCTCATGATCATAAGCCCCGCCATGGCCGAACGAGAACAGGGTGGACGCTTCGCGAATGCCCCGCGGGCCGCCCCTGGCCCCGGCGCGCCACTGGGTGCCGAAGTCAAATGGGGCGCCCAGTACGGCCACGTCCGCATCGATGGCATCCCAGTCCTCCACGTAAGGAAACTTGCCGAAGGTACAGATGCCAACGAACGGCAGGTTCAACCGGCCGCCTTCATAGCCATGCGTGCTCATCGTCTGTGCCCCTAAAGACCGTACTGCTGCTTGATAATATCCCAACCGGCTTCGGCCGTTTCCACAAATTGGAAGAGGTCGAGATCCTCCGGGGAGATGGTGCCTTCTTCGGCCAGGGCTTCGAAGTTGACGATGCGCCGCCAGAACTTCTCATTAAACAAGATGATCGGCATGGGCGCGACCCGCTCGGTTTGGATGAGGGTCAGCACCTCGAACATTTCATCCAGCGTGCCAAACCCGCCGGGGAAGACGGCGATGGCTTTTGCCCGCATGAGGAAGTGCATCTTGCGGGTGGCGAAGTAGTGGAAGTTGAAGCAGAGCTCAGGCGAAACGTAATGGTTGGGCGCCTGCTCGTGCGGCAGC
>JBCDIP010000159.1:0-6586 GCA_038748855.1 Pseudomonadota bacterium | reverse complement strand
TTCCTCCTTGCCGCGCACGAGGCAGAACTCTTCCGGCAACTCCTCAGTGGGCTCAACCTGGAGGAGCGCGCCGTGCTTGGAGACATTCAAAATGGTGCAGGAGGACCAGGTCATTCCATCTGGAAACAGGATCTCAGCCCATTCCAGAATGTCCTCGCGGTCAGAGGTGCGCCGTTCGTTCAGATGGTTTACGTGATTTTTCATCAATCCAGCTCCCGGTTTCTAGATTGACCAGAAGGCTAGACAGAAGAGATGAACCGAAGCCTAGATTAATCGCGCAGATTGCAACGGCCTTGTTCAGACTAAATTTATGGTAGTATTAAATTCAGAAATGCAACCTAAGCGACAACCCGGTCCAGAGAAGTCTTGGACAACATGTCGTTGAACTTGATGCCGATCTGATTGCCTTCAGAGCGCACGACCACGCCGCTTAAGCTGCCGACCGAGATGGGAGAGCCCACAGACACTTCGATGGTGGACTGGATGGCCATGCCGCTGAACGAGACGTTGAGGATTTCGCACGGATACTGGGCGCCGTTCATCAGCTGCATGACGGCCTGAACGTTCGCTGTTTGGCGGTCATGTTGGCGTGCGGCGCCGGCTTGCTGCTGCGCATGGCGGTGGTCTTGATACCACTCAAGACGCTCAAAGATGCGGCCAATGCGGTTGTCGCTCAAATCGATATTGGCGATGAAGCCGCCGTCAATGCGGCCACAGATCGTGCCGGGCAGGCGGCCCACCACATCCATATAACAGATGAAACTGTAGTTGGTGACGGCCGGACCTACGGTGAGGATGGTCATCTGCGTTTCAGTGACCGTATCCACGATGCAGGGATAGTCCTGCTTGTCCATTGCCAAGAATTTGCCCGTCAACTGCAGCCCGCGATACGCCAATTCTTCTTCTTGCGGCGGTGGCGCTTGGAGGGCAGCCCCACTGTTAAACATCATAACCTAGACCCATTAATTCGGTTCGACCCCTGGAGACCTGAAGGTAGGCGAAAAGTGCTAAAATCGACTAAATCAGTTGGCTTCAGAAATGTTTCAGTCGGCCCACCGGTGCCGCTATCCAAAGGTGCTCTTGCGCGCGTGCTGGAGCTATGAGGACCAGCCCGTCACGGCGCACGCAACGGGTCCAGGCCAGGGGCTTGCATGGCTTGCCCGATGGAACTGGTGTCATTGCGTAAAATCCAATCAAAACAATATTTTATGAGAATTTTTTGGGTGGTGCATGAGCGTCGCACTAACCAGAGTTTAGGCCGGCCACAATGTTTGTGACGGGCTTGACGGCACCCTGTTGAAGCCGGCCGACTGGTGGCGTTTTCGTTTTGGTAAGCAGAGTGTTACAGGCGGATTTCTGCTAATCTTCTTTTAATCATAGGGGCAAGTTCCGGGCTGTGCCAGCTGCCACGGCATGCGGTCCGCGGCACGAAAATGCCGCTTTAGGAGAATTGCATTTTGCCGGCAGAACGGTAAAGGATTGTGGGGAGTGATGGGAGCGGGATATGAGCAAGCAGCTACCACAGGCCCCAACGGTGAAGGAGCTGCGCCAGCGGGTGGCCCGGTGGCGCCGGGACAAACTCAAAGTGGCGTTGGTGCCCACCATGGGCGCGCTGCACGAGGGGCATCTGACCCTGGTAGACCATGCCAACGAGCTGGCGGACCGGACGGTGGTTTCGATCTTCATCAATCCGGCCCAGTTTGCCGCCGGGGAGGACCTGACCACCTATCCGCGGGATCTGGAGGGCGATCTCGATAAGCTTAGCGCGCGAAAGGCCAATCTGGCGTTTGTGCCGACGGGTGCGGAGATGTACCCGGAAGACTTTGCCACATCGGTCTCCGTGAAGGGGCCGGCGACCGTGGAGCTTGAGGACAAGCACCGCCCCCACTTCTTTACGGGCGTTGCAACGGTCGTGGCCAAACTGTTGATCCAGGCGGGCTGTGACTTTGCCGTCTTTGGAGAGAAGGACTATCAGCAACTGAAGACGGTGACGCGGATGGCTGCGGACCTGGACATCCCCACAAAGATCGTCGGCGCGCCCACCATTCGCCACGAGGACGGCCTCGCCATGTCTTCGCGCAATGAGTATCTGGGCGATTATGAGCGCGTGGTCGCGCCGCTTCTGCACAAGACCCTGCAGGAGACCGCCGAGGAGATCCGCACCAGCGGAGATGTGGAGACCGCCTTGCGCAAGGCGCGCCGGGCGCTCAATAAGGCGAGCTTTCGGGTGGACTATGTGGAGGCGCGCAACGCGGAGACTTTAAAGACGTTGATGGGCACCAGTGATGAGCCCATTCGCTTGCTGGCTGCAGCGTCCCTCGGCAAGACGCGCCTCATCGACAATATTGCGGTCTAACCCATGGGATTGCCGGGCGTCTTGGCGGGCTTGTTGTCGGACGATCCGCGCCCGGAAACGCCCACCACCTCGCTCTATTTTGCAACGGCCATGGCAGCACATCTGGAGGATGGGTCGCTTCAGCGCATTGAGCCTAATGTGTTTGCGGCTGAAGACACGCTGGTGGTTATGCGCCACTGGTCGGCGGCCACGCGGCGCTTTCTGGAGGAGAGGCCGGAGCTTCAGGTGATCTACTTCATTGATGATGATCTCTGGGGGCTCAACGGTGAACACGGCCTAAAAGCTGGATATCTCAGCCGTCTGACGCGTCTGGCCGAGGCGTTTGAGAGGGAGCTTCGTCCTCGGACCACTAGGGTGGTTTCGCCATCCTCGCGGATCCTTGCCCATTTCCCGGAGCTTGAAACGCACCTTCTGGCCCCGGCGCTTGTGCATGCTCTGGCGCCGCTTGACCATCATGAGGAGGGGGCGGTGAAGCTGGTCTTCTGCGGCACCGCATCCCACCTGTCGGACCTTGAGCGGTTGAGCCCTGTTCTGGCCGAACTCCTGAACGCGCGAAAAGGGCTGCACCTGACAACGTTTCTGGGGAACCAGGTGCCGAACGCCCTGAAGCTCTCTCAATGCACTCATCATGAGCCGCAAAGCTGGGCCGACTATCGCCAGACCATTGCCACCTCGCGCTTTCACATCGGCCTGGCGCCGCTTACCCCCACGGATTTTAATCTGGCCCGTTCCGGCAGCCGGCTCATGGATCATGCCGCCTTGGGAGCTGCCGGTCTCTATAGCGCCGTTGGCCCGTTTGAGGAGCTGATTGAAGACGGAGGCAATGGCCGGCTGGTTAACGGCGGGCCTGAGGCTTGGCGGACGGCGATTTGCGAGCTGTCGGAGGACCGGTTCCTGTGCAGGCGCCTGGCAGCGGGCGGCCAGGCCTCAGCCGCCGAATTGGGCGATCCTGGGCGGATCAGACGATTTTGGTCGTCGCTGCTGGGGCTTTGAAGCCGCTTACCAGAGGATGCCGACCCGCACCGTTGCTTTGCAGTCCGGATCAAGTGCGCCGTCATAGGGTTTGGTGGTGCAGGAGGCCAGCACGGTTGCGCGCATCACATCGGCCACCGTGAACTGGGCCACGAAGCCTGCCTCGCCGAGGACCTCTTTTGCGCGGCTGGCATAGAGGCTGTCATGGGCAACCGCGCGCATGGCCACAAACAGCCCAATACCGTCATCGCCGAAGAAGGGCGCGTAGGCCCCTGATTGAGGTTCCATAAGCGCCACGGTCCGGTTGGCATAATGAGGCTGAAGCCCGAGCATTACCCCGCCGCCGAATTCCACATTATCGGTGCCCACGGACCCATGCATGTAAGGGGTCAGGGTGGCCTTTGCGCCGGCCAGCCGGCGGAGCTCCAGGTTGTCCCAGATGTGGCCAGAGGCACCAATTATGCCATTGAGGCCATGATTGCCGCGCTGGGCTCTGGTGTTGGAGCCGAAAATATCATGCAGCGCCTTGCGCACATCGTGTGTGAAGTCATCGACGAAGCCGCCATGGGCGCCGAACCTGACTGTCGCTGTGGCCTCAAAGACGCCAAGCTCGATAAGCTTGCCGATCCGGGCCACCAGCTTGCCGCGGTCGTTGAGAGGGTCGCGGGCGAACTTTCCTGAGGATTTGGATTCAGGTCCTGCCTGATACGCCCCGAGAGCAGCGTAGACGTCATTGGAGAGCAGAGCGGCCACATCGATGCATCCGCCAATCCCGCCGCCGTCAGAGCCGAAATAGACGTCGTTGCAATAGGCGCCATAGGTTTCCACCAAACGCAGTGTGTTGGCGGAGGCGGGCAGGGCCATGGCCGCTGTCACCGCAAGGACCAGCAAGCCCTTGAAGGCCCACAGTTTGATGAAAGCTATGCTGCGAATCGTCTTTACCCCACCGCCCAGGTCTCTCGTTGGTTAAGAGAGTAGGGCGGCAAGATTTAAGATCGGATTAACCATAATTTTGGCGGCGCGCCGGGGAAAACCACTCGATCAGCTGGGGCAGCACCACCAATGTGCAGAGCAGCGTGAACAGCACCGCGATGCAGAGCAGTTCGCCCATGCTGGCCAAGCCCAAATGGGACGACAGCCACAAGGTGCCGAACGAGCCCATGGTGGTGAAGGCGGAGATCATCACCGCTCGCGGCGTCCAGGTGGCGGAGACGGCCTCGCCCGCCGCATCGGCCTTTGCGCGCATCACGTAGTGGATGGCGCTGTCTACGCCTAGGCCGAGGAGAAGGGGGAGGACGATGACGTTGGCGAAGTTGAAGGCGGACCCGGCAACCACCGTGTAGCCCACCATCAAGAGGCCGGCCATCATGATCGGTGCCAGCACGAGAGCCACATCGCGGACCCGGCGCAGCACAGGCGTCAAGAGCACGATGATGATCAGGAAAGTGGCGCCATAGGTCAGCACCACCGCAGAGGCCACCACTTCGGCCGCCTCCTTAATGTCCACCGGTGCGCCGGTCAGCTGGCTTTCAGCGGCTGTGACGGCGGTGACGAAGCGGTCGAGCTCATCTGCGTTGCGCATGTTGCCTTTCGGTAGGACTTCCAGGCGCCAGAGGCCGTCTTTGGTGACATAGCGGTCCCGGAAGCCCGGGGCGATTGTATCCGGCGTCACCGGCGCAAGAGTGACGACCTGGCGGATGCGGTTAAAGAACGGTTCAAAGCGTTGAACGAGCGCCTGTTCCAGATCGGTCATGGCGCCGGCCGTGTCTGCACGCTCTTTTATGAAACGTTCAAGCTGACTCTGAAGGCTGGCCGCTGCGCCAGTGATGGTCGGGCCTGCGTCCTTGGCCTCGGCAATCTGTTTGATCGAACCTAGGATATCCTTGAAATACTCCGCCCGCTCCTCGTCGCTCATGGGGCTGGAGGCTAGGATCTCTGACGGCAGGGATGAGGCCAAGGGGCTGAGAGCCTCGATCTTGGCCTTCTGATCTTTGGGGATCACATCGTTCAAGGTGCGCACGCTTGCGACCTCCGGCAGGGCCTTCAACCGTTCCGTGGCTTCCTGGAACGCTGGCCCGGGCTCTGCCACCAGATGAACCGCATAGATCTGGCCGGAGAGGCGTTCTTCCAGGGAAGCGAGGGCGCGCATGCCTGAGGATGCGGGGTCTTTCAAGTTGATGGGATCGCTGTCAAAGCGCGCCTGGGGGACGAGAACGAGGGAAACGGCCGCGAGTGCCAGAAGCGCAAAGGTTACGCCGCGGCGCACGGGCGGGCTGAGGTGCCAGAGGCGCTTGCGCTCCGGATCATTGTGTTCGGCAAACTTGCGCACCAGCTTGTAGCGGGGCACGGGAAGCCGGCTCAAAATAGCCGGGATCAGCGTGATGGCGCAGAGGAAGGCGATGGTCACGCCCGCCGCGGAGACAATGCCGAGCTGGGCCATGCCCACGAAATCTGTGAGCGTGAAGGTGAGGAAAGCCAGAGACGTGGTGAGTGTGCACAGCGCCAGAGCCGGGCTCGTGTGGCGCACGGCGGCAACGGCTGCAGGTCCGGGCTCGTCGCCCTTGGCGCGCTGCTCGGCAAAGCGCAGCACCACATGCACGGCATAATCGACGCCTAAGCCGATGAAGAGCACGGCAAAAGCCACCGAGATCATGTTGAGATAGCCAACGGTGAGGGCAGCGAAGCCGGCGGTGATCAAAAGGCCAAGCACGATCAGCGCCAAGGCGGGAACCACCAGCAGGAGGGCAGGCAGGCCGATCAACACGGTCAGCGTGACCAGGGTGAACGACGTGATGCCGGCAAGCGCTGCGCCCGTGGTGACGGATTCAAACTCTTCGGCATCCAAAACGGCATCGCCGGTCAGCTGAGCGGTTAAGCCCTTGCCGCCCGCGTTGACCTCAGCCATCAGCCTGCGAGCCTCAGCCAACGGGGGGCCGGCCGCATCCAGGGCGGAGAAGTCGAGCACTGGCTTTGCGAACACATACCAGCGGGTTTGGGTGAGGGACGGGCCGGTGGTCCCAATGCTCGACCAATCCAACGGTTGGGCTTTGCCTCCATTCGCGCTCTCAACGGTTTTGGCCATGTTGTTGAGGAGAATGGCCACTTCGTCCGGTGCGCGGCCGATCTCGGCCACCGGGGCGATCTGCTTGAAGAGATCGTCCAGCCCGCCCAGATCAGGCTGTAAGCTCATGGCGTTGAAGAGCGGAGCCATCTGCTCAATGTCACCGGCCAGCTTCTTCACCGCAGGCATGGGCAGAT
>JBCDIP010000158.1:0-6630 GCA_038748855.1 Pseudomonadota bacterium | reverse complement strand
GCTGTTCGGTGTGGATTGGCGCCAGCCCATGGCGTTCTACTACCTGACTTTGTTCTGGGCCGCGCTGGCCTATGGCGTTGTGCTCTACCTGTCGCGTGCGCCTTTCGGCCTGGTGCTCCAAGGTATTCGCGATAACCCACGCAGGATGGCCGCGCTGGGCTACAACGTCGTGGCCCACCGCGTGGCTGCCTACGCCTTCTCAGCACTTCTGGCGGCAGTTGGCGGCGTTCTGCTCACCTGGCAATCTGCTCAAATCTCGCCGGGCACCGCCGGCATCGGACCGGTGATCGATATTCTGGTGATCGCCGTGATCGGTGGCATGCGCCATCCCATCGGGCCCTTCATCGGCGCCTTCATCTATGTACTGCTGAAGACCTTCGCGCTGGATGCTCTCGTGTCGGTGGGTCTTTCCGGCGAACGCTTCCAGCTGCTGATTGGCGTCGGGTTCCTGGTGATCGTCTTCTGGTCGCCAGACGGTATCCTGGGCCTGTGGGAAAAGTGGCAGCGCGCCAAGAACCGTGATCCGCTTCTGGACCGCAGCGGAGAGGGGCCATGAACGCGCCGGCCACAATCTCCGACCGCCTCACAGCAACCGGCACGGCCCATGCGCTGGAGCTGCGCGGTGTAGCGAAGTTCTTCGGTGCCCTCGCGGCATTGGAGGATATCGACATCACCGTACGTCCCGGCGAGCGCCGCGCCGTATTGGGCTCCAACGGGGCCGGGAAAACCACGCTCTTCAACTGCGTTACGGGCGACTTTTTGCCGACGGCGGGCACCATCCGCTTCTTCGGCGAAGATATCTCGCTCTTCCCGCCCCATGAGCGGATCCGTAGGGGCCTGCGCCGCACCTATCAGATCTCTTTGCTGCTCACGGGGCTCACCGTAATCGACAATGTGTATCTCGCCTGCGCAGGGGTTTCGCGAAACCGGTTCTCGTTCCTGCGGCCCCGGCGCAACGATGCGCTGATGTCCAGCGCGGAAAACCTGGTGCATCTGGTTCACCTGGATGCTGTGCGTGATGACGTGGTGGCGAACCTCTCCTATGGCCAGCAACGCCAGCTGGAGATCGCCATGGCGCTGGCCG
Source organism: Pseudomonadota bacterium (assembly GCA_038748855.1). GTDB lineage: Bacteria > Pseudomonadota > Alphaproteobacteria > Rhizobiales > CAJQND01 > JAAEUE01. The sequence goes on along the minus strand of JBCDIP010000158.1, from coordinate 5,546 downwards.
GCGCGCCCCGTTTTATCCTCTTCGACGAACCGGCAGCGGGCCTCTCGCCAACCGAGCGTTCAGAGCTGATCGAAATCCTCACCGGCCTGCCGGGCCACATGGGGTTCATTATCATCGAGCACGATATGGACGTGGCTCTGCGCGTCGCCGAAAGCGTAACCATGATGCACAACGGGCGCATCTTCAAAGAAGGCAGCCCAGCGGAGATCGAGGAAGACCCGGAAGTTCAAGCGCTTTACCTGGGGGGAGACGATGGCTGACGGCACCCCCATCCTCGAAGTCCGAGACCTCAACGTCTATTACGGCCACAGCCACGCTCTGCAGGGTGTGAACCTGACCCTGGGTTCAGGTGTGCTCTCAGTGGTTGGCCGTAACGGCATGGGCAAGACGACCTTGTGCCAGACCATCATGGGCCTGGTGCCCGCCGCTGCGGGCAACATCTCGCTTGCCGGGCAATCGATTGTCGGCGAGACGCCCGCCAGAATTGCCCGCATGGGCATCGGCTATGTGCCGCAAGGGCGCCGGCTCTGGCCCTCGCTCACGGTAGACGAGCACTTGCGACTGGTTGCTAGCAGGCGCGGCGCTTGGACGATCGAGCGGATCTACGCAACCTTCCCGCGGCTCGCCGAGCGGCGGCGCAACAATGGCGGTCAGCTTTCTGGCGGTGAACAGCAGATGCTCGCCATCTCCCGCGCTCTCCTGCTCAATCCCCGCCTTCTGGTGATGGACGAACCCACGGAAGGCCTTGCGCCGGTGATCGTTCAGCAGGTGGAAGACATGCTGATCCGCCTTGGCCAGGAAGGGGATGTGGATGTTCTGGTGATCGAACAGAACATCGGCGTTGCCTGCGCCATCGCCCAGGAAGTGGCGATCATGGTCAATGGCCGGATCAACCGAGTGATGGATTCTTCTCTGTTGGGCGGTGACCGCGATCTGCAGCAGGCATTGTTGGGCGTGGGCCGCCATGCCCATGACGAGACGCCTGATCCCGCCGCAACCAGGCAAGAGGCCGCCGAGACCTCCGGCGAAGACAGCCTTCAGAGGATCTATCTCTCTAACCCCAAGATCCCCACCCGGTGGTCCCGCGCTGTGCCCGTGCACGTGATCGAAGGCGCGGCGCGGACAAGCTCGTCCGTTCCGGCCAACAATGTGTTGCCGCTGCGCTCTGCCGATCACTCCAGGGGGTCCACGGTGATCGTTGCCGGAACGCTGGACACCAAGGGGGTCGAGCTCGGATTTATCGCGGACACGCTTAAGGCGCGCGGCGTGGCGCTGCGGCTGGTGGATCTCTCCACCAGCGGCAAGCCATCCGGCGCCGATGTTCCGGCCCATGCAGTGGCCGCCTATCATCCCCGCGGCCACAGCGGCGTCTTCACCGGTGACCGGGGCAGCGCCGTTGCCGGCATGACTGAGGCCTTTGAGCGCTGGATGCGGGCACAGAGCCAGGTGGCCGGCGTTATCTCCGCCGGCGGGTCTGGCGGTACGGCCTTGGTGAGCCCGGCGTTCAGGCTGCTGCCCGTGGGCATCCCGAAGATCATCGTCTCTACGGTGGCCTCAGGAACCACCAGCCAGTATGTGGGCGCGTCCGACATCACCTTGATGAACGCGGTAGCCGACATCCAAGGCCTCAACTCCATCACCCGTGAGATTTTGGCCAATGCAGCCAACGCGCTGGCCGGCATGGTCATGGCGCGCCGGACGGCCGTGGGGGACGCAACAGACAAGCCGGCCGTGGGCATCACCATGTTTGGGGTCACCACACCATGTGTGCAGCAGGTTGCCGCCGGACTGAGCGATCACTATGACGTGCTCGTCTTCCACGCCACCGGCACTGGCGGGCGCGCCATGGAGCAATTGCTGGACAGCGGTAAGCTGAGCGCGGTCCTGGATCTCACCACCACGGAAGTGTGCGACATGGTCGCCGGCGGCGTGTTTGCCGCTGATGACACCCGGTTTGAAGCCCCGATCCGCACAGGTCTGCCCTATATCGGCGCGTGCGGCGCGCTCGATATGGTGAACTTCCACGCACCTGACACAGTGCCGGAGCGCTACCGGGGCCGTGTGTTTTACGAGCACAACCCGCAGATCACGCTCATGCGCACCACGCCTGAAGAGAACACAAAGATGGGCCAGTGGATCGGCGAAAAGCTGAACCGCATGAATGGCCCGGTCCGCTTCCTCTTGCCGGAAGGCGGGGTCTCGGCCCTCAGCGCCCCTGGCCAAGCGTTCCACGACCCTGCTGCTGATGCCGCGCTCTTTGCCGCGCTGGAAGAAACGGTGCGCCAAACCTCAACGCGGCAACTGATCCGCACTCCTTACAACATTAATGATCCCGAATTCGCTGCCTTGGTCCTGGAGATGTTCCACCAGCTGCACAGGCCCCCAGCGAGAGCAATGGAGGCCTAGATGCACGCTCGATCTGATTTGATGGAAAAGTTCAAAGCCATGCGCGACCGCGGCGAGCCGATCATCGGCGGCGGAGCGGGCACCGGCTTGTCAGCCAAGTGTGAAGAGGCCGGCGGCATCGACCTCATCGTCATCTACAATTCAGGCCGCTACCGCATGGCCGGTCGCGGGAGCCTCGCCGGGTTGATGCCCTATGGCGATGCCAACGGCGTGGTTATGGAAATGGCCGGCGAGGTCTTGCCGGTGGTTAAGGATACGCCCGTTCTGGCAGGCGTTTGCGCCACCGATCCCTTCCGGCTGATGGACAAGTTCTTAGATGAAGTGAAGGCGGCCGGGTTCTCCGGGGTGCAGAACTTCCCGACTGTGGGCCTCATAGACGGCACCTTCAGAGCCAATCTGGAAGAGACCGGCATGGGTTATGACCACGAGGTGGAGATGATCCGTGTGGCGGCTGAGCGCGACATGCTGACCACGCCTTATGTGTTCAGCGAAGACGATGCCAAGGCCATGGCCGGCGCCGGGGCCGATATCATTGTGGTGCACCTAGGGCTCACCACGGGCGGGTCCATCGGTGCAGAGACCGCGGTAACCCTTCAAGATGCTCCAGCCCTCACGGACCAATGGGCCAAGGCTGCACTGGAGGTCAACCCGGACGCCATCGTTCTGGTTCATGGCGGCCCGGTGGCCATGCCGGACGACGCTGAGTTCGTGCTGAAGAACACGCAACACTGCCACGGCTTCTATGGCGCGTCGTCCATGGAACGCTTGCCGACCGAAGTGGCGCTAACTGAACAGACGAGAAAATTTAAGGAGATCGGCCGCTAGCCGATGGGGAGGACAATATGACCGGTCAATTTATTGGACAGTTGATCCTATGGGCAATCGCCGCGGTGATCGTGGTGTTCATCCTCTACTGGGTGATGCACTGGCTTTACCGGCGCTCAACGAAGGAAGTGGCGTTCGTCAGAACGGGTTTCCTGGGCGAGAAGGTGGTTATTGACGGCGGCGCGTTCGCCTGGCCGATCATTCATGACATCACGCCGGTGTCGATGAACTCTCTCCAGCTGGCCATCACCCGCGAGAAGGAAGAGGCGCTGATCACAAAAGACCGGATGCGGGTGGATGTGGATGCGGAATTCTATGTGCGCGTGAAGAACACCCGCGAGGCGGTGTCCATTGCCGCCTCGACCCTTGGGCGCCGCACCCTGGAGCCGGAGCGCATTCACGATCTGCTCTCGGGTAAGTTCATTTCAGCCCTGCGCACGACGGCGTCTCAGATGAGCCTTGAGGAGATCCACGAGAACCGGAACGATTATGTGGCCCGAGTTCTGGAGATGGCCCAGATCGGCCTCGACAAGAACGGCCTGGAGCTGGAAAGCGTCGCGGTCACCGACATCGACCAATCGGACATCCAGTATTTCAATCCCTCCAACAAGTTCGATGCGGAAGGTTTGACCACCGTTATCAAGGCCGTTGAGGAACGGCGCAAGATGCGCAACGACATCGAACAGGAATCCATGGTGCTGATCCGCTCACGCAATCTGGAAGCGGAAAAGCAGGTCCTGGAGATCGAGAAGCAATCTGAAGAAGCCCGACTTGAGCAAGAGCGTGAGATCGAGTTCCGCCGTGCCCAGCAGCGCGCTGAGCTCGCCCGGGAACGCTCTGAACGCGAGAAGGATGCTGAGCAGGCAACCTTGCTCTCCCGGGAAGCCATAGAAACGGCACGCATCTCCAATGAGCGCCAGATTGCAGAAGCACGCATCGCCTCGGAACGCGAAGTGCGCCAGCGTGAGATTGACCGGCAGAAGGTGGTTGAGGAGGCAGAAATCTCCATGCGCGAGTCTTTGGAGAAGGCGCGCATTCTGCAGGAACGGGCGGTGACGGAAGAATCCATCCGCAACAAGCAGGAGACCGACAGCGTCGAAATCTCCGCGCGCGAAACGGTGGAGAAAGCCCGCATCGCCCAGGAGAAGGCCCTGGAAGAGGCCCGCATTGCCAAGGAACGGGAAGTTCAAGCCCAAGAGATCGCCCGCCAGCGCTTGCTGGACGAGGAAGGCATCACGGCCCGTGAGGCGGTGGAACGCGCTCGGATTGATCAGGAACATGCGGTCACCGAGGCGCGCATTGTCTCTGAGCAACAGACCCGCGAGCGTGAAGTGGCCCGCGATCTGGCCGTCCGTGAGGCGGAAATCGCCAGCCGGGAAGCCACCGAGAAGCTGGCCATCATGCAGGAAAAAGCCGTGGCCACGGCCCGCATTGAAGCGGACAAACAGACGCGCGGTATGGAGATTAACCGAAACAAGGATCTGGACGAAGCCGAGATCGCCGCACGTGAAGCTGTAGAGAAGGCGCGCATAGCTCAAGACAAGCTGCTGTCGTTCGAGCGCATCGGGGCGCAGCAGGACACCGAGGAGCGCGAGCAGCTCAGAGCTGAAGCTGTGGAAGCCGCCCGGATTGCAAAAGAGAAAAAGGTGGCCGCCGAGCGGATCGCCTATGAGCAGGACATGCGTGAGCGCGAGATTGCGCGCAACCGTGCTGTAGATGAAGCCAACATCACCGCGCAGGAAATGATCAATGCGGCGCGCATTGCCGAAGAGAAGAAGACCCGCGCTGCTGAGATCGATAAGGAGCGGGCTCTGGATGCCGCGCAACTGGAGCGGCGCAAGGCTCTTGAACACCTTGAGGTGGAGCGCACTCAGGCCCTGCGCGAGGCTGAGATCGCGGCTAAGGATCTGGTGGAACGCACGGAAATTGAGTCCGAGAAAGGGCTCGATGATGAGCGTATCGAGCACCAGAAGAAGCGCCGGCAGCTGGAGATCGAGCGCGAGAAGGCCGTGGAAGAAGCGGCCATGGAAAAAGCCATCGCGCTCTACCAGAAATCGCTGGATGAAAGCGCGGCGGCCATCAAAGCAGAAGCGGCTCGCGCCACAGTGGCGGAGACCAAGGCCAAAGTGGATACGGCCGAAGCCGTGGAAGTGGCCGAGCGTCAGAAGTCTGTTGATGTGAAGCGGGCCGAGAAAGAAGCCGAAGAAAGTCGGCTGTCCGCCGAAGCAGAACGCATCACCGCGGCGGTCCGTGCCGAGGCCCAGAAGCTCATCAACGAAGCGGAAAACATCCTCACCGACCAGGCCCGCGCATCG
>JBCDIP010000157.1:0-6672 GCA_038748855.1 Pseudomonadota bacterium | reverse complement strand
GTTCGATCCGCGTTCGGTGGAGCGTCTGACCCCGGCCCAGGAAAAGGTCTATCTGGCCTCGCAGCTGAAGCTGATGTGGTGGAAGTTCAAGCAGCACAAGGTGGCTGTGGCGTCAGGCATCTTCTTGTTGCTTCTGTACGCCAGCACGTTGGTCAGTGAAGTGCTGGCGCCTTACAACCTGCACACGCGCCATTCGGACCGGATCTTTTCAGCGCCTCAGGCCGTGCATCTTTTCCATGAAGGCAAGTTTGTGGGCCCGTTTGTCTATGGGGCCAACTACAAGCTGAACATGGAGACCCTGAAGCGCGAGTACACTGAGAACAGATCGGACGTAAAAAAGATCCGCTTCTTCTGCTCCGGCGACAAATACAAGTTCTGGGGCCTGTTTGAGGGCAGTTTCCACATCGTCTGCCCGCCCAAGGGCGGAACGTTGTTCCTTCTGGGAACAGACCGTTTGGGTCGGGATATGCTGTCACGCATTATCTACGGGGCGCGGATTTCGCTGACCATCGGTTTATTGGGCGTCACCATAAGTTTCGTGCTGGGCATCGTGATTGGCGGCCTCGCCGGGTATTATGGTGGCCTGTTCGATATGATCGTCCAGCGCATGATCGAGGTTTTGCAGTCGCTCCCAGCCATTCCCCTGTGGATGGCGCTTGCGGCCATCATGCCGTCCACCTGGGGGCCGTTGATTGTCTATTTCGGCATCACAATCATCTTAGGAATCTTGGACTGGACCGGGCTGGCACGGGCCGTACGCTCCAAATTGCTGGCCTTACGCGAGGAAGACTATGTGGTGGCTGCGCAGCTTATGGGGGCAAGCCCCAAGCGCATCATTGGCCGCCATCTGGTGCCGGGCTTCATGAGCCACCTGATCGCTTCGGCCACAATCACCATCCCTACTATGGTTCTGGGCGAGACCGCGCTGAGCTTTTTGGGGCTCGGTCTCAGACCCCCCATCACGAGTTGGGGCGTTCTTCTAAAAGAGGCACAAAACATCAACGTTGTGGCGCTCTACCCGTGGCTCCTGCTGCCGGTCGTGCCGGTGATCCTGGTGATCTTGGCCTTCAACTTCTTTGGAGATGGTCTGCGCGATGCGGCAGATCCCTACAAATAACGCAGGAACACATTTGAGCCATGGCAAGTGTGCCACGGTTGCCGCTGTTCCCTGCAGGCCCCATATATGGCATAAGTCGAGCGGGCGGCAGACAAGAGGCAAATTGCTACATTGGCGATTGCAGAAAGGTGACCGATGAAACGGCTCGAGCACGCGCGCGTCCTGATGTACAGCCATGACACTTTTGGATTGGGCCATCTCAGGCGCTGCCGCACCATTGCGCATGCTCTGGTGGAACAGTTCAAGGGCTTGAACGTGCTGATCATTTCCGGCTCTCCGATCGCCGGGGCGTTTGATTTCAAGGCGCGGGTGGACTTCGTGAAGATCCCCAGTGTGATCAAGCTCCACAACGGGCAGTACACGTCTTTGGATGAACACATTGATCTTGAAGAAACTCTGAAGATGCGCCGTTCGATCATCCGGCACACGGCAGAGCACTTCAATCCTGACATGTTCATCGTGGACAAGGAGCCCCTTGGTCTGCATGGCGAGATTGAGGACACGCTCAGGTATCTCAAGGAACAAGATTGCACGCTCGTGGTTGGACTGAGGGACGTTATGGACGCTCCGCACCTGTTGAAGAAGGAGTGGAAACGCCGCGGAATTCTGCCAAAGCTCGACGAGCTTTATGACGATATCTGGGTCTACGGCCCGCCTGGGTTCTGGAATCCGTTAATCGGCCTAAAGACCTCCAAAGAGCTCAATCAACGGATCACCTACACCGGCTATCTGGAGCGCCATCAACCTGCTGAAACCAAGGGCGTCATCAACGCCGTTGCGGGCGACTATGTGCTGATCACCACCGGCGGTGGCGGCGATGGCTCAGATGTGGTGAACAATGTGCTGGCCGCCTATGAATATGCGGAGACGAACGACAGTCACAACTTGCTCCCGGCCGTTATGATTCTGGGCCCGTTCATGCCCACCCAGGAACGTGAGGCCATCCTGAAACGGGCGGAAGGTAAACCCAACATTCAGCTGATGGATTTTGACAACCGCATCGAGACACTCATCACCGACGCCAAGGGGCTGATTGGCATGGGTGGCTACAACACCTTCTGTGAGATATTGTCATTCGATAAGCGTGCTATTGTGGTGCCGCGCACCGAACCGCGCCAGGAACAGCTGATCAGGGCCCGCCGGGCTGATGAGCTGGGCGTGATCAAGATGATGGAGCCGGACTTGGCCTCTGATCCGCAGAAGATGGCTGATGCGATTGAGGCTCTGCCCAAGCGCAGAAAACCCTCTGAAGCCGGTTGCTGGCTACCGCTTGATGGCCTGAAGAAGATCGGTGAGATCGTTGAAGCCGATCTGGCCAGACCTGCACGTCCTGAGCTGAGAGTGATTGCCGGCGGCGGATGAGTGACCCCATGAAAAGGGCAGTGGCATTTGTTCTAAAGGGCTATCCCAGGCTCTCTGAAACGTTCATCGCGCAGGAAATACGCGGGCTTGAACTTCAGGGCATGGACATTCGCATCATCTCCTTGCGTCAGCCCTATGATCCGGACACGCACCCAATCCACGCTGAGATTGAAGCGCCCGTCTCGTACCTGCCGGAGTATCTGCATGAGGCGCCGCTGCGGGTTTTGGCGAGCTGGTGGAAGGTGCGCCGGCGGCCTGGGTATAAGGCTGCATTCAAGTGCTGGCTGAAGGATATCAAACGCGACATCAGCCGCAACCGGGTCAGACGGTTTGGTCAGGCGCTCGTGATGGCCGCCGAGTTGCCTGAAGATGTGGGCCGGCTGCACGCCCACTTCATCCACACACCTGCGTCCGTGACCCGCTACGCCAGCCTCATTACGGGCCTGTCATGGACATGTTCAGCCCACGCAAAGGACATTTGGACCTCGCCCGACTGGGAGCTGTCGGAGAAACTGAACAGCACCGGATGGGTCAGCGTGTGCACCCGCTATGGGGCGCACCATTTGCGCTCCTTGAGCGCAGAGCCGGACAAGGTGAAGCTCATTTACCACGGCATCGATTTGAAGCGTTTTGCCGGTCCTGCCCAGCGAACCGGGCGCCCTGACGGGTCTCCAGACAGCGATCCGGTAGACCTCATCACGGTGGGCCGCGCGGTCCAGAAGAAGGGCATCGATACATTGTTGGACGCTTTGGCGCTCCTGCCGGCTGACCTCAACTGGCGTTGGAGCCATATTGGCGGCGGTGAGCTCTTGCCAAAGCTGAAGAGCCAGGCTGAAGCCTTGAAGCTCAAAGACCACATTGAGTGGCTGGGTGCGCTGGCACAGACCGACGTGATTGAGCGTTACCGTTCCTCTGATCTCTTCATCCTGCCCTGCCGGATTGCGCCCAACGGCGACAGGGATGGTTTGCCCAATGTTCTGGTAGAGGCCCAAAGCCAGGGCTTGAGTTGCCTCTCAACCCCGGTTTCCGGCGTTCCTGAACTGGTCAGAGACGGAGAAAACGGCATCCTGGTGCCCCCGGACGATCCCAAAGCACTGGCTGAGGCCCTTGAAACCCTTATCCGCACACCCGCGCTCCGAGAACGGCTGGGCGAGGCGGGCAAGGCGCGGGTCAGGGCCGAATTCAGCTATGAGGGCGGGATTGACCAGCTGATGGAGCTGTTCGACAGAAATCCAGCAGACCCGCCGGGAACGGAGAGCGCTGAGCCCCTGCGCGGCGCCGCCTGATTGATGTCAGCCAAAGTTCTGTTCTATGTGCAGCACCTGCTTGGGATCGGGCATGTGGTGCGCTCTTCGCGCATTGCTCGGGCCCTTGTGAGAGCTGACTTCCAGGTTACCATTGCATATGGTGGCAAGCCGCTGGAAGGCGTTGATTGGGGCGGTGCACAGTGCATTCAACTGCCTGCCGTCTCGTCCGGACCCGTGGGCTTTGGCACTCTCGCAGACGGCGACGGAAACCCGGTCACCGATGATTTGAAGGCCAAGCGCAAGGCCAAGCTGCTCGATCTGTTCACGGCAGCTAAACCGGATGTCCTGCTGATTGAAGCCTATCCCTTTGCCCGCCGCATCATGCGTTTTGAGCTGGTGCCGCTGCTCACTGCTGCGCGCAAGAGCGACCCTCAGCCACTGATTGCAGCCTCTATCCGCGACATATTGCAGGAAGGCCGCAAACCGGAGCGGATCGGGGAAACCCGGCAGCTGGTGGAAGACTATTTCGACGCCGTTCTGGTGCATGGTCTGGAGGCGTTTGCGCCGCTGTCGTTGAGCTTTCCAGAAGCGCATCTGATCAGCGACAAGCTGCACTATACCGGCTGGGTGGGGCCTGAGCGCCGGGACGCAAGCGCCGGTGAGGCGTTTGATGTGATCGTTTCTGCCGGCGGCGGAGCTGTCGGAGCAGAGCTCTTTGAAGCTGCGCTGGGCGTACGGGCAGGCTCGGACTTTTCAGACGGCAAGTGGCTCGTCCTCACTGGACCCAACTTGTCCGATGAAGCTTTTGAGGCATTGAGCAACCGGCTGCCGCAGTTCGTGACCCTGGAGCGCTTCAGAGCTGATTTGCCGGCCCTTATGAGAAGGGCTCAAGTTTCCGTCTCGCAGGCGGGTTACAATACTGTCGCCGACCTTCAAAGCGCAGGCTGCCGCGCCGTCCTGGTGCCCTATTCCACAGATGGGGAAACCGAACAAAATCGGCGGGCCGAGATTCTCGCCCAGCAGCAAAGGGCCGTTGTTGTGCACCAACAGGACCTCTCGGTGAACACGCTTTCAGATGCAATAATCCAAGCGCTCGCGTTGCCGGCCCCGGCATCCGCAGAGGTCTTGGACGGTGCGCAGCGCTCGGCCTCGATACTGCGTGAACTCTTGTCCAGGAAGCTCGCCTCGTGAGTGATTTGGAGCGGGAAAAAGGCCAAGGTAGCTTATTGTCGGGCTTACCCATTTTGTGCAAGGGTACGCATGCGAGCTATGGGGGCTGGCCTGGGTTGACGAAATTCTAATGGAATCAAGTCTTTTCAAATACATCTGGCGCTACACGCGGGCGCAGCAGATCTGGATCCTGACGATCATTTTGATCTCCATGGTGCCGTATTTCTTGGCGCTTGACCTTCCAAAACGCATCGTCAATGGCCCGATCCAAGGCCAGGGATTTGAGGGTGAGGGGGCCACTCAGCCATTCCTGCAAATCGCTTTCGATGTGCCCTCATGGATCTCCTCAGCGGGTACCGTTACCTTGTTCAACGGCTTTGAACTGGGACAGCTATCGTTCCTGTTCTGCTTGTGTGCAACCTTCTTGGGCTTTGTCTGTATCAACGGGCTTTTTAAGTTCTACATCAACACCTACAAAGGCCGGCTGGGCGAGCGCATGCTGCGGCGCCTGCGCTATCAGTTGCTCGACCGGATCTTGAGGTTCCCCAACTCCTACTTCCGCCGCATCAAAGCGCCTGAAGCAGCCACCATGATCAAGGATGAGGTGGAGCCCTTAGGCGGCTTTATTGGCGACATGTTGGTGCAGCCCGTCTTCCTGGGCGGACAAGCGCTGACAGCCATGCTGTTCATTATGGTTCAGGACGTTTGGCTGGGAGCCATCGCCGGCACGATCGTGCTGGTGCAGGCCTTTTTGATTCCGCGCCTGCGCCGCCGACTGCTGATCTTGGGCAAGCGCCGCCAACTTACCGCACGCGCCCTTGCCGGCCGCGTTGGTGAAGTCGTGGACGGCATCAACAACGTCCACACCAACGATACCTCCAACTGGGAACGGGCAGATCTGGCCAGCCGCCTCGGCACCATCTTTGCCATTCGCTACGAGCTGTTCCAACGCAAGTTCTTCATCAAGTTCCTCAACAACTTCCTGGCCCAGCTGACCCCGTTCATGTTCTATCTGATCGGCGGCTATCTGGTGATCACCGGTGATTTGGACATTGGCCAGCTGGTGGCTGTGATCGCGGCCTACAAGGACCTGCCGGGTCCTGTGGCGGACCTGATCGCCTATGATCAGCAGCGTCTGGATGTGCAAATCAAGTACACCCAGGTCATTGAACAGTTCCAGCCCGACAACATGATGGAACCAGAGCTGCAGACGCCGCCGACAGGTCCGGTGCCCGCCATTAAGGACGGCTATGCGGTCTCCCGGGTCGGTGTGGTGGATGATGCGGGCACAAATCTGCTGGAGAGTGCGACCTTCAAGTTTGGCCCCAATGAACAGGTGGCCGCGGTGGGCACGGTCAACTCAGGCGCTGAGACCATGGCAGATGTGATGGCCAGGATCACTGTGCCCACATCAGGCTCCATCAGTCTGGATGGTCAGAACCTGGACGACCATCATGAATCTCTGACCGGCCGGCGAACCGCCTATGTGGGTCCGGACGTTTATCTGCCGCAAACCAGTTTCCGAGATGCTCTTTTCTATGGGCTCAAGCACCAGCCCGTGCGTGACCGAGCCCCGGAGGATGTGGATCAGAAAGAGCGTGACTGGGAAATCACCGAGGCGGCCCTGGCCGGCAACACCGATCTGGACATTAAGGCAGAGTGGCTCGACTTCGATGCGCTCGGCACGGAGGACCCAAGCCAGGCCGATGATGTGGCCAGAAGGATCCTGGATGTGGTCGAGCTGCGCCAGGACGTGTTCGATCTCGGTTTGAGAGG
>JBCDIP010000156.1:0-6700 GCA_038748855.1 Pseudomonadota bacterium | reverse complement strand
GGATGATACCCAACCTCCACTGACCAACACACACACCCTCTCAGCCCCCAACGGGCACACCCACCTGTCGGTCACCGATTATGGCCCCCAGCGCTATCTCAACAAGGCCTGGGCCACATAGCAGAATTCAGATGCATGGGCGCCAGTTTCCCCGTAACGTCAACGGCTGATTGAGGGCATGGAACCGACCGAATGAGCGATACTCTGGACAACACCATCACCATTCTTGAGCGCCTCGTGAGCTTCGACAGCATCTCCGGCAAACCCACTCACGGCATCGTCGGCTACATCCAGGACTATCTCTCAAGCCAGGGCGTCGAAAGCACGTTGAGCTACGATGACGCCGGTGAACGCGCCAATGTGTTCGCCACAATTGGTCCTGAAATCGATGGCGGCGTGGTGTTGAACGGACACACCGATGTGGTTCCCGTGGAGGGGCAAAACTGGCGTTCAGACCCGTTCACACTCACCCGCGACGGCACCAAACTGCACGGTCGCGGCTCAGTCGATATGAAAGGATTCTTGGCGTGCGTCCTCGGCGCGGTGCCCACGTTCAAGGATGCGGGCCTCAACAAACCCATCCACATCGCCTTCTCTTATGATGAGGAGACCGGCGGCTATGGGATGCCCGTCTTGTTAGAACATATGGCCGGCAAGGCTTTCCGCCCATCTGTGGTCATTGTGGGCGAGCCTACGGAGATGAAGATCATCACCGGCCACAAGGGCGGCTATGAGATGCGCACCGAGATCACCGGCTTTGAAGTGCATTCCTGCGATCCCTTCAAGGGCGTCAACGCTATCTCCGCCGCCATGAAGCTGATCTCTAAGATTGAGGAAATCGGCGCCCGCTTTGCCGCAAACCCCTATTCCGGCTCGCCCTATGATCCGCCGCACACCACCTTGAACGTAGGCATCATTGAAGGCGGCGCGGCGCGTAATGCCACGGCCGGTTGGTGCAATTTCGATTGGGAGTTTCGCCCCATGCCCGGCGAGGACGGCGATGAGGTGGTGGAGGAACTAAAAGCCTTCGCAGAGACCGAAATGCTGCCGGCTATGAAAGCGGTAAACCCGGCTGCGAGCATCAACATCATCACCGAAAGCCCCGTGCCACCGCTCGACGACCACAATGCCACAGAGGCCGCTGAGTTCGTAAGCGAGGTGACGGGGCTTAACAGCCGGGGCGTCGTGTCCTTCGGCACTGATGCCGGCTATTTCAGCGACAAAGGCTTCTCCACGGTGGTGTTCGGTCCAGGCAGCATTACCCGGGCCCACCAGCCCAACGAATATATTGAGACGGGCGAATTGGCCCAGGGGCTCGATTTCATGACTAAGATCGCACAGCGTCTCTCCCGATGAGGCGGCAAGGGAGCTTGCAGGATGGCCTTCCAAAAAGCCTTCACCCCTGACGAATTCCAGCGCCGGGTCACCGACGTCAAACGGCGCATGGACGAAAGCGGTTTTGACCTTTTGATCTGCCAGGATCCGGCCAATATGGGCTGGCTCACAGGCTTTGACGGCTGGTCGTTCTACACTCCCCAGGCGGTGGTGGTGCACGCTGAAGAAGCCTGGCCCATCTGGTTCGGCCGCGCGCAAGATGCCAAGTCGGCCCACATCACCACCGATCTGCCCGCTGGCAACATTATCGGCTTCTCCGAACCTCTGGTGCATCACGCGACCAAACATCCGTTTGACGAACTGTGCGCTCTCGTCATTGACCGCGGCTGGTCAAGCGCACGCATTGGAGTAGACTTTGATGCGCACTACTACACCGCCAGAGCCCACCAGCACCTCATAGCCGGCTTGCCCAACGCCACGATCTCAGACAACCGCGAACTGGTGAACTGGGCGCGGCTTGTGAAGTCGTCGGCCGAACTCACCTATATGCGCGAAGCTGGCCGGATCATCACCGACACCATGAATAATGCCATCGCCAAACTGGCTCCGGGCGTGCGCCAATATGAGGTGATCGCCGACGTCTATCACAACCAAATCACTGGTTTTGAAGGAAAATTCGGTGATTACACTAGCCTGTGCCCCCTCATTCAGGTGGGTGAAGGCACCAGCACACCCCACCTCACCTGGACCGATGAGCCTTTGCCGGAAAGCGGCCTCGTGGTCATGGAACTGGGCGCCGCCCGGCGTCATTATCACGCCCCCCTTACCCGTACCGCGCACATCGGCAAACCACCGGAACAGATGACCAGGCTCACTGATGTGATCATCGAGGGCGGCGATCGCGCGCTGGAAGCGGCAAAACCGGGGGTCACCTGCGAGGAGGTGGAAGCCCTCTGGCAGTCCATCTTAAACCGCAATGGCTTTGAGAAGCCCAGCCGCGTGGGCTACTCCATTGGGCTCAACTATCCCCCCGACTGGGGCGAGCGTACGGCCAGTTTGCGCGCCGGAGACAAGACGGTTTTAGAAGCCGGCATGTGCTTCCACTTCCAATCTGGGGTCTGGCTGGAAGATTTCGGCGCGGCCATATCCGAGCCCTTCATCGTGACCGATGAGGGTGGGGTACGGATTTCGGACGTTGTGCGCGAACTGATTGTTCTTTAAGCCACAGCGCGCGCCAGGGCACACTGCGACCACAACTCACTGAGAGCGCTCACCAGGGCATCAATGTCTTCATCCGTATGCATGGGTGAAGGGGTGATGCGCAGCCGTTCTGTGCCTTTGGGCACGGTCGGGTAGTTGATCGGTTGCACATAGATCCCGGCGTTGTCCAGGAGCCAGTCAGTGATCCACTTGCACTTCACAGGATCGCCCACGATCACCGGGACAATATGGCTCTCGTTGGCCATATAGGGAATGGCCTTCTCATCAAGACGACGGCGCAAGGTCGCCACACGCTCGCGCTGGGCCAGGCGCTCGGTATCTGAGGTCTTCAGATGCCGGATCGATGCCAAAGCCCCCGCGGCCACGGAAGGTGGCAGCGCGGTGGTAAAGATGAAACCGGATGCAAAGGAGCGCACAAAATCGCAGATGGTCTTGGACGCAGCTATGTAGCCACCCATAACGCCGAATGCCTTGCCCAGCGTGCCTTCGATCACATCCAGCCGGTGCATCAGACCCTCGCGTTCGGCAATTCCGCCGCCGCGCGGTCCATAGAGACCAACCGCATGCACCTCATCCAAATAGGTCATGGCCCCATGGGCTTCGGCCACATCGCAAAACTCTGCAATCGGTCCAATGTCACCATCCATGGAGTAAACACTCTCAAACGCCACGATTTTTGAGCGCCCAGGATCAATTTCGGCAAGCCTTCGGTTCAAATCTTCCGGATCATTGTGCTTGAACACATGCTTTTCCGCGCGCGAGTGGCGGATACCCTCAATCATAGAGGCATGGTTGCCCGCATCGGAAAGCACCACGCAATCGGGCAGGCGTGCGGCCAACGTTCCAAGCGAGGCCCAGTTCGACACATAGCCAGAGGTGAAGATCAGGGCCGATTCCTTGCCATGCAGGTCAGCCAGTTCGGCCTCCAGTTCCACATGGTAATGGTTCGTGCCGGAGATGTTTCGGGTGCCACCAGCGCCTGCGCCACAACGGTCGATCGCCGTCTTCATCGCGCCGATCACATCCGGGTGCTGCCCCATGCCCAGATAGTCATTCGAGCACCAAACGGTCACCTCAGACGTGCCGCCGGCATCGTGCCGGGTCGCGCGCGGAAAACTGCCGCGTACCCGTTCAAGGTCGGCAAAAATCCTGTAATTTCCATCGTCCCGCAGCTTATCAAGCTGCGAAGACATGAGTTGATCATAGTTCATTTTATCGTCACCATTGACGCCGTTTTAAACGACTTAACTCCAGGCGAATATGACCTACGTCACAGGGCCTGCCAATGGGACAAAATGTGTAGTCGCTTGGTTTGGCGAGGAGAATGGCAGTACACCTTGATTCTTGCCGGTTGTCTGTGCAAGCTTAGGCCTCAAGCTCCAAGAAGAACAGCAGACACGGAGGAGGAATATTCATGAAAAAGATTCTATCGATTGCTGCAGCTTGCACACTTGGATTGGCGATCAGTAGCGCGGCATCCGCCCAGGACAACTGGTATCCGTCCAAGTTTGGCAAAGATGATCAGGCCGGACGTTCGAATTTGATGACTCCGGACCGCACGAAAGCGGCGATGCAGTACATCAAGGAAGGCAAGGTGCTGTCACTTGCCCGCACCTACTCTGCCAAGATGCCGTTGTTCGGCCACCGTGTGTTCGCGGTCCGCGGAACGGGCGGTCTCGCCGGTGGTCCTCTGGGCGACAACGCGGTTACCTGGATGGACGACACCCTGACGGCGGAAATTGGCCAGGTTGGTACGCAGTTCGATGGCCTTGGCCATATCGGCATCGGCGACAAATTTTATAACGGGATCGCCGCCTCGGAAGTTTTCGGTTCCACCGGCATGAAGAAGCTCGGCATGGAGCACATCAAACCGTTCTTCACCAAGGGTATTCTGATCGACATGGTGTTGTACAAAGGCGCACCCATGGATGGCGGCCAGGAAATCCGCGTGGAAGACATTGAAGGCGCGTTGAAGAAACAGGGCTTGAGTGCAGACTCAATCGGTGAAGGCGACGTGGTCATGTTCCACACCGGCTGGGTGCGCCACTGGATCAAGGACAACAAGACCTATAATGGCCCCGTTCCCGGCGTCGGTATCCAAGCTGGACGCTGGCTCGCCGAGAAAGGCGTTGCAGTTGTTGGCTCTGATACGTGGCCGGTGGAAGTGGTGCCCAACCCAAATCCGAAGCAGGTTTTCCCTGTGCACCAGATCTTCATAACTCAAAACGGCATGTTCATTCACGAGAACGCCGCGACCGAGCGTCTCGCTGAAGCCAAGGTCTATGAGTTCGCTTACATCTTCAACCCGCTTGCAGTTGAAGGCGGAACCGGCTCGCCGGGCAACGCTTTGGCGGCCTACTGACGCCATCACCACTCTTGTTCCGTCCGGCGCCTGCGCCGGGCGGAACCGACGCGCACCGCGCCCCCGCGGCGATCACTGTGCCAGCATGTCCACCAATCGGGACATGAAAGCTTCGCCCCTCCGGAACTGATCAACCGTGATAAACTCATTGGGTTGGTGTGCCTGTGCGATATCGCCTGGGCCACACACCACCACAGAGTAACCACGTTCCTGGAACTGGCCCGCCTCCGTGCCATAACTGACGACGTTGGTGCCATTGTCACCGGTTAGCTGCCGTGCCAGAGCCTCGGCCAACCCGTCAGTCTCCGGAACCAGACCTGGCACGTCGAACTCAGGCACTTTGTGGATGCCCGCTTCCGGATTGATCGCCTTCATCTCCCCTTCCAGCTCGGCAATCTCTGCATCAAGCCGCCTTACCCAGTCTTCAGCATGCTCACCGGGCACGATCCGGAACTCAAGTAGAAAGCGGCAATCCTTAGCGGTGATGTTGTGCGCCGTGCCGCCTGAAATCTGGCCAACATGCAGCGTGGTGTAGGGTGGGACGAAATCAGCCGCCAGAGGGCTTGGTGGCTTGGCGGCGTTTTCCGCATTCACCTGGTTGGCCCAATCAATCAGCTTGGCAGCCATCATGATGGCACTTACCCCGGTGTGGATCAGAGACGAATGCACCTCAAACCCGCGAAAGTGCACTTCATAGCCGATACCGCCCTTGTGACCCGTCACCACCTTCATCATGGACGGCTCACCTACCAGAACAGTGTTGGCGCGCGGCAGACCTTGCGACACCATATGATCGATCATGGGAGGTGCGCCGGTGCAGCCAACCTCTTCGTCATAGCTAAGAGCAATCTGCAGAGGCCGCTTAATACCGCGTTCCCGGGCGAGCGGCATGGCGGCAAGTGCGAGAGCATCGAAGCCCTTCATATCGCAGGTCCCACGGCCGAACAGTTTGCCGTCACGTTCTATAACCTCGAACGGATCGGTGTCCCAACTCTGACCCTCAACCGGCACCACATCGGTATGCCCGGACAGGACGACGCCACCATCCACCTCCGGGCCCACATGGGCATAAAGGGCGGCCTTAGTGCCATCCTCATTGGGCACCCGAACGGACGGCACGTCATATCGGTTCAGAAAGTCCTCGACGAAATCGACCAGTTCTAAGTTGGACTCAGAGCTAACGGTTGGAAAAGCAACCAGTTGGTCTAACAATTCACGGGAAGTCGCAGTCATGGTTCATCTTCGTTGAAAGCATATAGACTGCCCGTTCTACCTCCGATCACGCGATGTCTTCCAGCCTGAATTTCGTCGAGGCTTAGCCTTTCGGTATGGCAGCCTCTCAAGTTACTCCGGAACAATCTCACCCGGCAGAGAGTTGACCGTCATGGTTTCACCGGGCCGGAAGTGGACAACGGACCGGATCGACTTGCCAGCCTTCAACAAATCGAAGGCCGTGTTGATCTGACTATGAGTCATGTTGTGGGTGATGTAGGGATCAACACTAAAGTCGCCGCGCATCCACTCATCAACCATTCCAGGCAACTCGCTGCGACCCAGCACCCCGCCGAACGCCGTTCCCCGCCAGACACGCCCGGTGACCAGTTGGAACGGTCTCGTGGAGATTTCTTGGCCGGCGCCCGCAACGCCGATGACAGTGCATTCGCCCCAGCCTTTGTGGCAGGCCTCCAGAGCAGAACGCATCAGCTCCACATTGCCAACCGCCTCGAAGGTATAGTCCAAACCTCCACCCGTCATCTCAACAAGCACATCCTGGATCGGCGC